>NZ_JBNDHT010000159.1:0-14612 GCF_056755115.1 Rhizobium sp. SVR5-2C
GGCCTCGACACGGTAGCTCGCAAGCGCCGGGTCAGGACGAATCGGATTGCGTCTAGTTTGGCCCATGGTCATGAGTCGTGATATACGCAGATTGCGGCAGGTAACAGACACTTTCGTGCAAAAAAGGCGAAGTCGTTCAATTCGCGATGCCATCAGTTCGCGTCGGGTCGGAACGTAGCGTATCGATTTCATAGATCGTGCGCATAACAGTGAGCCGCGCTGTAAGTGTCGTCAGCAATGCAATGACGATCATCGTCGCGAAAATACCGAGATAGCCGAGGGCTCCGACCGAGAAGGTGCCGAAGAGGGCGGTTGCCTGGTCGGTTTGCGGCGTTGCGATCGTGCGGCTTTGCAGGAAGCCCGCGGCAAAGAAGAAGAGCGCCGCCAAGGCGCTGCCGATTGCCGAGCCTTTGAGGCTGATTTTCAGGAAATGCTTCTGAAATTCGGTGGCGACGAAAGAACTTTCGGCACCCACGAAATGCAGGACCTCGACGATATGCCGGTTGCCGGAGAGCGCCCCGCGCGTCGCAAAAACCACCGTCAGCACCATCGCGGTGAAGACAAGGAGCAGGATTCCGGTGCCGATCATGACCGTTGTATGGGCCATTGATACGAGACGATCGACCCATGTGCGGTGATCGTCGAGTGAGGCCTGGGGAATGCTCTCCTTCAAGAGCGAGCGCATTGCCTCGAAGTCTGGCGGGTTCGCCTCGTCGATCGTGATGATCACGAGACGGGGGACGGGAAGCTCCTTGATATCAAGGCCGCTGCCGAGCCATGGCTCCAAGAGGCGGGCCGTTGCGGCCTCGTCGACGATCTGGCTGCCCTTTGTGCCGACGAAGGTCATGGCGATGTCGCGCGCCTGCGTCAGCGCTTTTTCCATGTCCAGACCGTCATCCGGTTTGATCTGGATGGTGATCTCCCGGGAAATCTGGCTCTCCCAGCTGGCCGCCGTCGAGCGGACCATGCTGACGCCGCCAAGCGTCAGGCAGGCGAGGAAGGCCATGATGCTGATGACCACCGTCAAGGCGTTGCCCTGAATGTTGGAGGGCGGTAGGATCGGCCCCGTTGGCCGCACGCGCATCTCCGCCCGCTTCTGCTGGGCTCGGGCGGCGCCTTGCGCGCGGTCGGTCGATACGGGCTCAGTCATAGACGTCAAGATGCCCTTCCGAAAGGATCATGCGGCGGGCCTCCACCTGATCCATCAATGTGAGATCGTGCGTCGCGATGACGACGGCCGTTCCAAGACGGTTGAGTTCGAGAAAGAGGTTCAACAGGCGGCGCGCCATCGGCGGATCGACGTTGCCGGTGGGCTCGTCGGCCAGCAGAACCTCCGGCCGATCGATCAGCGCGCGGGCGATCGCGGCGCGCTGCTTTTCACCGCCGGAAAGCACGGGGGGAAGCACGTTAATGCGTTCGCCAAGCCCGACCCATTTCAATAGCTCCAGCACATCGGTTTTGTAGGAGCTCTCGTCTTTCCCTCGCACACGGAGCGGCAAGGCCACGTTCTCATAGGTCGTCAGATGATCGAGCAGGCGGAAATCCTGGAAGACGATGCCGACACGGCGGCGAAGCAGCGGCAGCTCCGGTCGCGGGATGTCGGAGATATCCCGTCCGAACATGCGGATCAGGCCACGCGTTGGCTGCAACGACATGAAAAGCAAGCGCAGAAGCGTCGTCTTTCCGGCACCTGAGGGACCGGTCAGAAACTGGAAAGACTTCTTCGGAATGTCGAAGGTCAGGTCCCGGAGAATCTCCGGGCCCATGCCATAGCGCAATCCGACATTTTCAAAGTGAATCAACAGGCAGCCCAGTCTTTCACGGTTTCACCCCATCGACTTGTTAACCAACGCCGTTAACAACCGGTAAATTTCGCCAGAAAGACGCCCCTCTTAAGGCCGGTTAGCGAAGGATTAACTATTAAAATTTACGACTGGGCAGGATTCGTTTCAATGCCCGGTTTTCGGCCGTGCACTGAAACCATGTGCAGATGGGAAAGGCCGTCAACATGGAAGCATCATCCTTCGGGCGTCATGCGCCGGGTTATGCCTACGATTTCCTGCCGCCGGAGCCTGCCGCGCGTCGGGTTCGCCCCCACCGCCCGGCCGATGTGGCCGACGCCGAATTCATCGTCATCGGCAAGCGGGGCCAGAGCTTCAACGCCAGAAGTTTCAACGACGCTCGCGAGCGCGCTGCTCCTGGCAAGTCATCCGCGCCGCCCGCGGCGGTTTCGAAGGCTGCCGTGTTCCTCAAGCGTGCCGAAGAATGGTTGCAGCAGGCTTCATTCAAAAGCTTCACAGCCCTTGTCTTCATGCTCTTCGTCCTCGTCTTCGGCCTGGCCGGCGGTTTTTCCGGCCTGTCACCGAATGACGCCGCCGCGTCAGCCTCGCCGCTGCACTTCACGCATGTCACGATGACGCCGCGTGATGCCAACGGCATGCGAATTCTGGTGATCAACGGCATTATCGAGAACGAGAGCGGTACGACGCAGTCCATTCGCCCGATCCGCGCCGATCTGATGACCGATGACCGGCTGGCGGCCAGCATCGTCATCAATCCGCCGACAGACGTGATCTATGGCGGCGAGAGCCGCGGCTTCTCGGCGCGCGTTCAGCACTCGGGCGGAAAAATGCCGGAAGTCCGCCTTTCGTTCATGCCCTAGGGTGTTTCCGCGCTGCTAATGTGCTAACGGCTACCCTTCGTTTACATGGAGAAGCCGTATGCCTGTCGTGCGCGGAAAAAATATCGAGCCTCTTTTCACCGCCGAGCAGATTGCCGAGCGCAATCACGAGATGGCAAGACGGATTGCCGCAGGTCCGACGAAGGACCTGCTCGTCATCGCCGTGTTGAAGGGCTCGTTCATTTTCGCCGCCGACCTGATCCGCGCACTGCACGACAGCGGGCTCGCGCCCGAAGTCGAGTTCATTACGCTTTCGAGCTACGGAACAGGAACCGTTTCGCAGGGTGTGCGCATCGTCAAGGATATCGACAGCGACGTTAAGGATCGCGACGTGCTGCTGATCGACGACATCCTCGAATCCGGCCGTACCCTGCTTTTCGCCAAGGAACTGCTTTACGCGCGCGGCGCGCGGCACGTCAGGATCGCCGTGCTGCTCGACAAGAGCGTCAAGCGCAAGGAAAAGCTCGAGGCGGATTACGTCGGCTTCGAATGCCCCGACTATTTCGTCGTCGGCTACGGCATGGATGTCGCCTATGCCTTTCGCGAACTGCCGTTCGTTGGCGTGGTTACCGGCGACGCCTGATCTCATGGCTTCAAGACGGGTTGTTAACCATCCCGTCCATCGCTTGCTTCCGTTTACCGATCGAAAAGGACCGCCGTGCAATTTCCGCTTCGGGGCATGAAGACGGAGCGATGCACATCATGGCAAAAATTCTGATCACGGAAGACGAGGACTCGCTTCGCTCTTTCGTAGCCCGGGCCTTGCGCCTTGACGGTCATGAGACCGACGAAGCAGCCGATGGCGCCGAGGGGCTGGAGAAGCTGAAGGACGGGGTCTATGACCTGCTGCTTTCGGATATCCGAATGCCGGTGATGGACGGCATCGAGCTTGCGCATCAGGCGAAATCCGCCTTTCCGGCGCTCAAAATCCTGCTGATGACCGGCTATGCCGAGCAGCGCGAACGCGCTGATGATCTTGCGGAAAAGATCGTCGATGTCGTGTCGAAGCCTTTTGCGCTGCCGGATATCCGCAAGGCGGTTGCACGCGCTCTGGCTGCCTGATCCTGGGGCAGCCTCACTTCTCGTCCGGGATGAACTTACCTTCGTAGCGCACCCGGAAATTCCGTCTATGAAAGTCCTGCTCGAAGCAGACAAAGACCAGTTCGATATCGTTGTCACTGTCACGTTTTCCGAGAAGACTTAGCGTGATGACGGAGACGCCGCTGTAGCCGCGCGTCAGCCGGAAAGCCGCATTGCGGATGTCCGTCGCTTCCGGATCCTTGCGATCGTCGCGGCGTTCGTAGATGACCCAGAAGCGGGCGGCATCCCATGTCTTCCTGAGGACCTCGCTGATCTCGGCCTTGAACTCCTCGGCATGCATCGCCGGTCCCCAGGACAGCGCCGTCTCGCCGGTATCGCTGACGACATTGAGATAGCCGTCATATCGAGAGGCGCCGGAGAGCGCCTGTTCGATCATCTCAAACGCGGTGTTTTCGCTAATTACAGTCTTGAAGAGAATGGCCATCGAATCGTTATCGTCCGTCAATTCCGCGGACGACATTACGAAGCTCTTCGCTGAACGGAAACGGCTTATCTTGTCCGGTCACTGAATATCCAGCAGCCGCTCGAGGTAACGCCGCTCCATCTCCTGCGGTGGGTTGTTCCCCAGCTTTTCGCGGATGGCATCGAGGATCTCGCGGGCGCGCTGGACGTCGATCTCGTCAGGAACCTTGACGTCATTGCCGAAGTCCGGACCGTTGGCGCGGCGCGGGCGGCCCAGCGGATCGCGGCCGTTCTGGTTGCCCTGTCCGACCTGCCCTTGCGGTCCCTGGCCCTGCTGGCCTTGCTGCGCCTGCATCATCTGGTTCATCATGTCGCGGGCGCCCTGGCGGAGCGCTTCGAGCGCGCGGCCTTGGCCCTGCACGGCCGTGTCACCGCGGCCTTGGCCGAGTTCGCGGCCGGCTCCCTCCATTTCGCGCTGCGCCTGACCGAAGCCCGGTCCGGGCTTCATGCCCATCTCGCCGAGGCCCTTCTGCAGTTCCCCAAGCTGCTTGCCGAGTGCATCCTGCTGGGCGCGCAATTGCTTCAGCGCTTCGCGAAGCTGCTCTTCGGTCATCTGGTCCGAGGGCTGATCGCCCTGCTGGCCGTTCTGGCCCTGCTGTTGGTCCTGCGGCTGGCCCTCCTGGCCCGGCATCATTTCGTCCAGCAGCGGATCGTTCATGCCCATGTTCGGGTCGCCCCGCTGCATCCGGTCCTTCAATTGCTGGTCAAGCTTGAACGTCTGCTCCATCAGTTGCTGCTGGTCGCGGAGGATCTGGCCGAGCTTGTCCATCTGTTGGCGCATCTGGCTATTGTCGCCCTGCTGGCCTTGCTGGGGCCTGCCGGCCTGCAGGTTGTTCATCATCCGCTGCAGTTCGGACAGCAGTTGCTGAGCGGCGTCGCGGTTTCCGGAGCGCGCCAGATTCTCGATCTGGTCCATCATGCGCTCCAGATCCTGCTGGCGGATGAAGTTCTGCGCGTTCTGGTTCGGCTGCATCGGCGCATTCTGCATGCGCTGGGCCAGTTCCTTCATATACTCGTTCATCGCCTTGCGGAGCTCATCCATGAGCTTCTTGATCTCCGCGTCCGGCGCATTGCGCTGCAGCGCATCGGCGAGGTTCTGCTGGGCATTGCGCAAGTTGCGCTCGGCAAGCGAAAGGTCACCGTCCTCCATACCGAGGGCGATATCCCAGAGGTAATCCGCCGTATCCTTGAGCTGCTCTTCGTTGCGGGCAAGCTTCATGCGGATGCGGGCAGATTCCAGCAATAGGTAGTTGGTCAGTTTGGGAATAGTCTCCTCAGGCCGAATCGTCAGCGCCTCGTTGAGCGCGATTGCCTCCGGCATCTTGCGGGTGTCAAGGGCAAAGACCTGACGCTCCTCCGCAACCGCGGCGGCCAGTGGCTCAAAGAACGGACGCGACGGCAGCGTCATTTCATGCGGCGGGCTTCGGCCGGTCTGGCCCGCTGCGTCCTTCGCAACAAGCGTCACGCGCACCCGCTTGCCGGCAAGCGGGTGTTCCGTCAGGTTCTTGCTGGTGACGGCCTTGGCGTCCCGCGCGTTGCGGCGCGGAATGTCCAGCCGGAAATCGGGCAACGGATAAAGCGCCTTTGCCTCCGGGTCGGATTCGACCGGCACGATTTCAGCACGCGCCTCCTGCACCCCGTAATCGTCCTTAACCCTAAAGCCGATCTCCAGTGCGCCATTGACGCTGCGTTTGGGCAATCCATCGAAAGCAATCTCGGGTGCCTTGTCTGGAATGACCTTGAAGGTCCAGGTGCGGCCGTTGACGAGCAGCGCGCCGTTCTCCTCAAGTTTCATCACATGCGTCTGTGCAGCAAGCACCGGAGTGGCAGGCGTGCCGGCAGCCGGCGGCTGGCCCTGCGGTGCGGCGGGCTGTTGCTTTGTGTCCGCAGAAATTTCCTGTGCCTCGCCGGACGCCTTCTTGAAGAGAACCTTCTCGGCCACCTGCCCGCCGCTGACACGAACCGTCAGGTTCGAGGACTGCGGAACGTTGATAGCGCCCTGCTCGGAGCCGGTTGCCGTCAGATAGACCGGCGCGCGGCCGGTATAGGATGGCGGCGTGACCCATGCGTCGATGCGGACCGCCGGGTTGCTTGCCGCGGGCGTGGCCGGCGGCTGCAAGGCGTCGGTGATCGAGCCGCCACCGGTTGAAAGCGAGTAACCGAAGGCGGTAACGACAAGAAGAGCCGGGATGGCGCGGAGCGCGAAACGGTCGTGTGCTGCGATGTCCGGACGGGGAAGGCCTGCATCAAGGGCCGCGATCTTCTCCGCCATGCGCGTCTGGTGTTCGCGCCAGAGTGCCTGTGCGACCGGCGTATCGAAAGCCGGCCGGTCCTCCTGCACCGTCACCGGCTGGTGCGGCAGGCCATTGCGCTCCTCCAGCAGACGGTCGGCGGCGGCAATATTCGGCCAGCGAAGCTTGCGAAACGGAGCGAGCGAAACAAGCAGGGCAATACCGAAGGCAATCAGCAGGCCGACACGCGCGAAATCAGGTATGAAACGGAAAATGCCGAACCAGGAAGCCGCAAGATAGAGGGCAAGCACCGAAAGAACGCCGACCAGGGACGGCAGGATCTGCTCGGAAACGAGCACCAGGCGCGCAAAGAACCGCTTTACCGCCACAAGCCTCGCAAGAGAGGGCCGAAGGGCAAATGCACCTTGTCTTTGCCTGCGGGGGCTCTTCGTCAATCCGGTCTCCGCCGTTTGGTGTTAGAGTAACAGATGGCGCTTCCGGCGATTGCTGGGCAATACGCTCGCATCACAAAAAGATAACACTCTTTGTGGCGAAGACGAGGGCGAAGGGCCAGCAAAGCCGGTTTTTCATGTCTATTCGAGAAAAAGTGATGGGTTTCTCAGCCGAGCCAGGCGGGCACGGAGTCGAGACCTATCAGTTCCTCATAGGTTCCGCGAGGACGAACCACGTGGAAATCGGCCCCCTTGACCAGAACTTCCGGTATCAGCAGGCGGCTGTTGTAAGTGCCGGCTTGCACTGCGCCATAAGCACCCGCGGAACTGACGGCGAAAAGATCGCCCGGCTTCGGCATCGCCATTTCACGATCGAGTGCCAGATAGTCACCGGTCTCGCAAACCGGACCGACGATATCCGCCTTGATCCGCGGCGCGTTGGCCGCCGAGATCACGACCGGGCGGATTTCGTGATAGGCGTCATAAAGCGTTGGGCGGATGAGGTCGTTCATCGCGCCGTCCACGATAACGAAGGTCTTTTCGCCGCCGTCCTTCACATAGATGACTTCGGTGACGAGAATGCCGGCATTGCCGACGATGAGGCGGCCCGGTTCGGTGACGATCCTGCAGTTAAGCCCGCGCAGCTGGTTCTTGACGACCGCGGCATAGGCCTCCGGAGGCGGCGGCGGATTGTTGTCGTCCTTGTAGGGGATACCAAGGCCACCGCCGACGTCGACGTGGTGGATATCGTGACCGTCGGCGCGAAGCGTGCCCACGAGCTCGCGCAGCAGCTTGAAGGCGTCTTCGAACGGCTGCAGTTCGGTGATCTGGCTGCCGATATGCATGTCGATGCCCGTGACTTCGATGCCGGGCATTTTCGCCGCCTGAGCATAGACGGCGCGAGCACGCTCCCAGGAAATGCCGAACTTGTTTTCCTTCTTGCCGGTCGAGATCTTCGCATGCGTCCTAGCATCCACGTCCGGGTTGATACGGAAGGAAACCGGGGCCTTCTTGCCCGCCTTGATGGCGCGCTGGTTCAGGATCTCCAGCTCCGGTTCTGATTCGACGTTGAAGCAATAGATTCCAGCTTCGAGCGCAAAATCCATCTCGCGCGGCGTCTTGCCGACGCCGGAAAACATGATGCGGCTTGCCGGAATGCCGGCCGCGAGCGCGCGGCGCAGTTCACCTTCGGAAACGACATCGATGCCGGCGCCGAGCTTGCCCAGCGTCTTCAACACCGCCTGGTTCGAATTCGCCTTCATGGCATAGCAGACCATGGCGTCGATATCGCTGAAGGCTTCGGTGAAGACCCGGTAGTGGCGTTCGAGCGTTGCGGTCGAATAACAATAGAAAGGCGTGCCGACGGCCTTGGCGATTTCCGGAACGGGGACGTTCTCGGCGTAAAGGATGCCGTCGCGGTATTCAAAGTGGTTCACGGGAGTATGCCTTAGAGCAGGGGATCGAGGAGGAACGGCCTGTCGACGGTGCCCGGCTGTTTTGTCGGCTTCGACACGTCGCCTTCCTTCGTGGCCATCGCGCTCGGCGGATCGAGATCGCCTTTGCGTCCGCATCCGGCAACGGCAAGGCCGACGACGGCAAAAACAACCGTCAGGCGGATGAGGTACGGCAAGCTGATCTGCATAGGGGCCTCGTATCGAAGGGCAGAAGGTTGGACATCTTCATAGCGAAGTTTCTCAGCCTTGTGCACCCTGATTGTTTTGTCAGTTGCGGCCGCGCCAGTAGGCGATCTGCTTTCTGACTTCGGAGGGTGCGGTGCCGCCGAAGCTCTTGCGGCTTGCGACCGATGCCTCGACCGTCAACACGTCATAGACCTTGTCTGTGATACCAGGGTTGATCGCCTGCAGATCGGCAAGGGGCAGTTCGGCGAGGTCGCAGCCCTTGCTTTCGGCAAGGGCGACGGCGCGGCCAGTCACATGATGGGCATCCCGGAACGGAAGGCCTGCCTCGCGCACTAGCCAGTCGGCAAGGTCGGTGGCGGTAGAATAGCCGGAGCCGGCAGCCGCCTTCATCCGGGTGGTGTTGATCGTCATGTCGCGCACCATGCCGGTCATGGCTGCGATTGCCAGCTCCAGGCTCTCGGCGGCGTCGAAAACCTGTTCCTTGTCTTCCTGCATATCCTTGGAATAGGCGAGCGGCAGGCCCTTCATGATCGTCAGCAGCGCGACCAGCGAACCGTTGATGCGGCCGGTCTTGGCGCGCACGAGCTCGGCCGCGTCGGGGTTCTTTTTCTGCGGCATGATCGAGGAGCCGGTGGAGAAGGCATCCGACAGGCGCACGAAGCCGAACTGCGGCGTCGACCAGATAACAATCTCTTCGGCGAGCCGTGACAGATGCATACCACAGATTGCGGCGATCGACAGGAACTCGATGGCGAAGTCGCGATCGGAGACCGTGTCGATCGAATTGCGGGTCGGCTCCCGGAAACCGAGCGCCTTTGCCGTCATGTGGCGGTCGATAGGGTATCCAGTGCCGGCAAGTGCCGCAGCCCCGATCGGGCTTTCGTCGAGATGTTCGATGGCGTGACGCACACGCGAACGGTCGCGGCCGAACATTTCCACATAGGCCATGCAGTGATGGCCGAAGGTGACGGGCTGTGCCGTCTGCAGATGAGTGAAGCCCGGCATGACGCTTTCGACGTGCTCTTCGGCTCGGTCGAGGAAGGCCGCGATGAGGTTCGTCAGCATCGCCTCGGTTTTCTGCAGTTCTTCCTTCACCCAGAGGCGGAAGTCGAGCGCCACCTGGTCGTTGCGTGAGCGGGCGGTGTGCAGGCGTCCGGCGGCGGGACCGATCAGCGTCGCAAGCCGGGCCTCGACATTCATATGAATGTCTTCGAGCTGGCGGGAGAACTCGAAATTGCCGCTCTCGATTTCTGACAGGATCGTGTTTAGCCCGTGAACGATCTTGTCCTTATCCTCTGCGGAAATGATGCCCTGATGGGCAAGCATCGTCGCGTGGGCGATCGATCCACGGATATCCTGGGCAAACAGCTTCTTGTCGAAACCGATCGATGCATTTATCTCCTCCATGATGGCGTCGGGACCGGAAGCGAAACGCCCGCCCCACATCTGGTTGGAGGATTTGGTGTCCGTGGTGTCGGCCATGAAGCTGCCTGCCTTGAAGAATGCATGCTCTGGGGAATGAAATGACGACAAGAAAGCCGTTCGGACTGCCATCTCTGAAGTTGATCGGGATAGCCGCCGTCGCGGGCATCATTGCCGGTGCGGCAGCGGTTTACATTAAGGAGACCGGGTATGGCAATGGCGGCGCGCAAACGGCATCGGGCGAATGTAGTGCCGCCAAGCATCTCGCGGGGAAGATAGGGCCGCTCGCCAGGGGCGAGGTTGCGGCGATGGTTGCCGTCGATGAACCGCGCAAACTTACATCGGTTGCCTTCAACGGCCCGGACGGCAAGCCGCTGACGCTTGAGAATTTCGCAGGCAAAACCGTGCTTCTCAATCTCTGGGCGACGTGGTGCGTGCCCTGCCGCGAGGAAATGCCGGCGCTGAACGCGCTGGCGAAGGAGATGGGCAACGAGAAATTCCAGGTCGTTGCAGTCAATATCGATACCGGCGATGACGAAAAGCCGAAGGCCTTCCTGAGCGAAACCGGCGTCGATTCCCTTCAGCTCTACCGCGACAATACCATCGGTGTCTTCAACAGCCTGAAGAAGGAAGGGCTTGCCTTCGGCCTGCCCGTCACTTTGCTGATCGACGACAAGGGCTGCCTGGTTTCGGCGATGAACGGCCCTGCCGCCTGGGATAGCGGCGATGCCAAGGCACTGATCAAGGGTGCGGTGGGGACGTGAGCGTCGATAACCTAGGATCTTGCCTCAAAGAGATCGCGCGGCCATCGATGTTGGCGGCACATTGCCGACCTGGCCGTGCGGCGCTACATTACGAACGAGCCTAAGTTGCGTGCTTAACGCATAAGTCGAGCCCGCGACCAAATTGACGCCGAAGGAGACGGCGTCTCTCAAGCTTTTGAAGCTTTAACTCGCTTCGCTCAGGTGGCAGGGCGACGTAGCCCTATCGAACGCAGGTCAGTTTACTGGTGCGACAGCGTAGGAGGCGTAAATGGCAATTTCGCGCAAGCAGGCAGAGCGTTTGCTAACGGCGGACGAATGGCAACTCGTTCAAAAAACCCACCATCCGGCAATGCAGGACCTGTCGGATGCTGATCTCTCGGACCTCGCCAAGAGAATACGTGAAAGGCGCGATCGCGCACAAAGCGAGGCGAACAGGCAGCGAAGGGAAATCAGAGGCAAGGCGCAACCCAAAGGGGCGACGCCAGCACGCAAGGATACGGGAACGAGAGCCAAGCTCGAAGTTCTGGCAATGGGCGTGCGCAGTGTGAACGTCGAACAAGCTCGTCGGCGTAGAATGCTTGCTAAAGTTCAGATGGTCGAGAACATGCGAGCCGCGTTGGCGCGAAAGAAAGAAGCGAAAAGCGAGAAAGACGAGTCATTTAACGCACGCCAGGCCCATGCAGGCATGCACTCGATCGAAAGTTCAAAGCCCAAAAATCTCATCCGTCCTATGGAGCGAGGCAGATTGCGGAAGGCTGGCGCTGTTTCACAGGCAAAGCGCGACGCTCGCGGCGCATAGGCGTCGATAGTGTTTTGACAGCGCACTCACCAGCCTATTCCTATGGTGTGAGCGGCGAACCTTCAAATAGCAGGAATGGGAACCGACATCTCGCGGATCCGCGAGATCATTTGGCGCCTTAGCGCGTCGGGACCGGCGTCTCGCCGCGATAGTCGTAGAAGCCGCGGCCGGACTTGCGGCCCAGCCAGCCGGCTTCAACATATTTGACCAGCAGTGGGCAGGGACGGTATTTCGAATCCGCCAGGCCATCATGCAGCACCTGCATGATCGAGAGGCAGGTGTCGAGGCCGATGAAGTCGGCAAGCTGCAGCGGTCCCATCGGGTGGTTGGCGCCGAGCTTCATGGCCGTGTCGATGGCATCGACGGTGCCGACGCCTTCATAGAGCGTGTAGATCGCCTCATTGATCATCGGCAGCAGGATGCGGTTGACGATGAAAGCCGGAAAGTCTTCAGCAACCGTGACGGTCTTTTCGAGCGACGCGACGAAATCCTTCGCGGTCGCAAAGGTTGTTTCGTCGGTTGCGATGCCGCGCACCAGTTCGACCAGTTTCATCACCGGGACGGGATTCATGAAATGAATGCCCATGAAGTGCTCGGGCCGGTCCGTCGCCGAAGCCAGCCGCGTGATCGAAAGCGAGGATGTATTGGTGGCGAGAATTGCTTCCGGCTTCAGGACCGGACAGACTTGCGCGTAGATCTTGCGCTTAACAGCTTCCTCTTCGGTCGCCGCTTCAATAACGAGATCGGACGGCGCGAGGTCGTTCAGGTTGGCCGATCCGGAGATAAGGGAAAGCGTCGCCTTGCGCTCTTCATCCGTCATCTTGCCGCTCGTGACGTGCCGGGCGAGATTGCCGTTGATGGTCGCCAGGCCTGATTCGATGCGCTCCTGGGACAGATCATAGAGGTGGACTTTGTAGCCCGCAGTTGCTGAGACCTGGGCGATGCCGCAGCCCATCTGACCCGCGCCGACAATCCCGATCATTTTCAACACCGCATTCATCGCCAACCCCCGCGGCAGTCGTCTTGCTCTGCCGTGCTTATCTAAATGAAACTGCCGGGCAAAGTATCGCCCGGCAGCAGTAGTAGCGCTATAAATGATAATTTTCCAGTCTTTCGCAGATGCGAAAAGTGGGCAATCTGCTCGTTCAGAGGGCCTTCTGCAGTTCCGGCAGGGCTTCGAACAGATCGGCGACGAGGCCGTAGTCGGCCACTTGGAAGATCGGTGCCTCCTCATCCTTGTTGATGGCGACGATGACCTTTGAGTCCTTCATGCCCGCGAGATGCTGGATCGCACCCGAGATGCCACAGGCGATGTAGAGATCAGGCGCGACCACTTTGCCGGTCTGACCGACCTGCCAGTCGTTCGGCGCGTAGCCCGCGTCGACCGCCGCGCGCGAAGCGCCGACGGCGGCACCCAGCTTGTCGGCGACCGGCAGGATGACTTCCTTGAACTTCTCGGCCGAGCCGAGGGCGCGGCCGCCGGAGATGATCACCCGGGCCGAGGTCAGTTCCGGCCGGTCGGAAGCCGAAAGTGCGTCCTTGACGAAGGTCGAAAGGCCGGGATCGGAAACGGCCGGGATCGCCTCGACCGCTGCGGAACCGCCTTCGGCGGCAGCGGCGAAGGAAGCGGTGCGCACGGTGATGACCTTCCTGGCATCGGTCGACTGCACCGTCTGGATGGCATTGCCGGCATAAATCGGCCGCTTGAAGGTGTCGGCGGAGACGACCTCGATGATTTCCGAGACCTGCGCGACGTCGAGCAGGGCCGCGACGCGGGGCATAACGTTCTTGCCGGTGGAGGTGGCGGCCGCGACGATCGCGTCGTAGCTGGCGGCCAGCGAGACGATCAGATCGGCGAGCGGCTCGGCCAGATTGTTGGCCAGTTCGTCGCTTTCGGCGAGCAGCACCTTCGAAACGCCGGAGAGTTTGGCGGCCTGATCGGCGGCAGGCTTGGCGCCCTTGCCGGCGACGAGGATGGTAACATCGCCGCCGATTTGGGTAGCGGCGGTCAGCGCCTTGGCGGTCTGGTCGGAAAGGCTTTGATTGTCGTGGTCAGCCAGAAGAAGAATGGCCATGGTCGTATTCCTTTCTCGAACCTTAGAGGACGCCGGCTTCGGTCTTGAGCTTCTCGACGAGCTCGGCGACCGACTTCACCTTGACGCCGGCCTTGCGGCCCGACGGCTCTTCGGTCTTCAAGACCTTGAGGCGCGGCTCGGTAGAGACGCCAAAATCGGCAGGAGCCTTCTTGTCGAGCGGCTTCTTCTTGGCCTTCATGATGTTCGGCAGCGAGGCATAACGCGGTTCGTTGAGGCGCAGGTCGGTGGTGACGACGGCCGGAAGCTTGACCTCGATCGTCTGCAGGCCGCCATCGACCTCGCGGGTCACGGTTGCCTTGCCCTCACCGATCTCGATCTTCGAGGCGAAGGTCGCCTGCGAAATGCGCAGCAGTGCCGCCAGCATCTGGCCGGTCTGGTTGGAATCGTCATCGATCGCCTGCTTGCCGACGATGATCAGCCCCGGCTGCTCGGCCTCGACGACGCCCTTGAGGATCTTGGCGACGGCGAGCGGCTCGACCTGATCGTCGGTCTCGACGAGGATCGCCCGGTCGGCACCCATTGCAAGCGCGGTGCGCAGCGTCTCTTCGGCCTTGGCCGGACCGATCGATACGGCGACGACCTCCTCGGCCTTGCCGGCCTCCCTCAGCCGCAGCGCTTCCTCGACCGAGATCTCGTCGAACGGGTTCATCGACATCTTCACGTTCGAAAGCTCCACACCGGTGCCATCCGGCTTGACGCGGATCTTCACGTTGTAATCAACCACCCGCTTCACGGGGACGAGAATTTTCATGGGGTCCTTCCTTCAACTCTTTCGCCAAGAAAATGCGCCCTTCGGCGCCGCTCCGATTGTCGAATGGCGACATGGATACGCGTTTTTCCTCCAAATACAACGCTCGCCGGTCGCAGACGGACAAATTGCTCCGGCAAATATATACCGCTTACGTTCACGTCAACATTTAGGTCCGGCTGGTCATGTCCGCCTCACAGCCGGCGTGCTTCGGACG
>NZ_JBNDHT010000160.1:0-14255 GCF_056755115.1 Rhizobium sp. SVR5-2C
CGACGGTGACATGAGCCCGATGTTCTCCTTCGGCGTCCATAAGAGACAAGCCATTTTTCTTGATAGCAACGAGGCTTTCACCTCGGGCAAGAACACTGACGGAATGCCCGCTTATTGACAGCCGTGTCGCGAGCGTGATGCCGATTGCACCGGCACCGGCAACACAGATGCGAGGCCCTTTCGCTGCGTTATGAATCGATAATTCGGGTACGATCTCATGCATCCTGGTCTCCTTCTACCATCCAAGGCGAACTGTTGTTTCGGCTCGGTCACTGCACCACGCGTCAGGAACGCTCCTTTTGATCGTGAAACGGAAAATATGCGCATCAGGAAACGGTCTCCCGGCGCCACCTCCGACCGATCATTCCGGCCAGTAAGGGTGAATTTTCTGTTCCGTAACATTTGTCTCCCTATTCGGGAGAAACGCACATCTCGGAGAGCCGCCCATGTCTATCGGACACCATGGAGACGGCGCTGCCGCTATGGCTAAGCCGATTACGTTACAGGCAAGTTGCGATCGCCCATCGGATGGTTGCAACTGTAACGTTGGCCGGGAATATTGAATGGATAGTGACGGGCCGCATAGCCAAGTGTCGAAAAGAGGTTCGT
The DNA here is from genome assembly GCF_056755115.1 of Rhizobium sp. SVR5-2C. Taxonomy (NCBI): domain Bacteria; kingdom Pseudomonadati; phylum Pseudomonadota; class Alphaproteobacteria; order Hyphomicrobiales; family Rhizobiaceae; genus Rhizobium; species Rhizobium sp. SVR5-2C. Next base: position 610 of record NZ_JBNDHT010000160.1, read on the forward strand.
GTTTTGGAACTTACTGTCCGGTGTTTGACATGCCATATCTGGAAGGAGGCTCACGATGGCACCGACACCAATCGCCTCTACATGCGGCGCATGATCGACGGCGCGCCAGAGCCAGTGTTTCTTTCCCCTGATGGTGATGACGGCCTCGTCGAGGTGCCATTTGTCGCCGAGCCTGCCGGCTAATCGCTTGCGGATATCCTTGGCGAAACGCCTGTAGAATTTCTCAGCCCAGAGCCTCATGGTCTGGTGAGAGACGATGCCCCGGCCGCCAGCATATCCTCGACCATGCGCAGGCTGAGCGGAAGCCGGAAATAGAGTGCGCCTGCCCGATGCCGCGAAAATCAACCGTCCGACATGACCTCCACCGTCACCGTCAGGCCGGCGATCAGCCTGGTTCCCTCCGGAACCTTTTCAAGACGGATGCGCACCGGCACGCGCTGAGCGAGCCGTACCCAGCTGAAGGTTGGGTTGATATTGGCAAGAAGCCCTGTGCCGTCGGTGCGTTCGCGATCCTCGATGCCGGTCGCTACACTCTCGACACGGCCCTCGATCTTCTCGGGCTGCCCCATCAGCCGGATGACAACCCTGTCGCCCACATGGATGCGCGGCAGCTTCGTTTCCTCGAAATAGCCTTCCACCCTCAATGAGTCCGTATCGACGAGAGCGACTTTCGCCATGCCCGCCGTCACATAGTCGCCCGGCCGCAGGCTGAGGTTGGTGACGCTGCCGTTCACCGTCGCCCTCACCTCGGAGCGGTCGAGATTGAGCTGGGCGAGATCGCGATTGGCAATCGCCTCCTGATAGGCGGCTTCGGCTTGGTCCTGGGCGGTACGCGCCTGCTCCTTCTGCTGCACGGACGCGGCTTCGCCGAGCCGTTGCTGGCGGTCGTTTTCGCGGCGAGCCTGATCGAGCGCCGCCTTGCTGCTGCCGAGCGCCGCATTGGCTTGCGCCAGCGCGATCGTGAAACGCTCGCGATCGACGTAGAAGAGAATGTCGCCCTTCTTCACATCCTGATTGTCCGTGACGACGACTTTGCTGACCAGGCCGGAGACGTCCGGGGCGATGCCGACCACATCGGCGCGAAGGCGCGCGTCGCGCGTCCAGGGCTCGTACATGTAGTGACCCCAGAGATCGCGGCCAACGAATAGGGCAGCGACGACGAAGACAAGCGTAAGAAGGACACGAGCGGCGGTTTTGAGCGATTTCATGTGAAGTACCAGCGTGTGATGTATGAAACAGCGCCAAGCAGCAGGACATAGAGGGCGAGATCGAAGAGACCGCGATGCCAGACCAGCGCATAGGCGCCGACCCAGGCAAGCCCGCGTCGGATGACGATGCTGACGACAAAGGCGAGAAGCATGAGGATGAGCAGGCGCGGAACGTAGACGCCGTAAATATCGAACTCTGCAGGCATGGCGTTACTCGGCAGCAAGTCGGAGATGGAACGTTTCTGGTTCGGGCATTTGCGCGATTTCCGGCGGCGCATCGTTCGGGAACAGCGCGCGGCGGAGACCAACCAGCGCGTCGACGGCCTGGCTGCCGCTTCCAGAGTCCTCGGTCAGGATCGTCCGCAGGGCATCATCGATCGATTGTCGTAACGCCTGCGGCGGATCGATCGCTTCGCCCACCTTCAGCCGGACGCGATAGAATTCCGAGATGCCCGACAGCACGGAATCCATCGCGGTGACTGCGGGCGGGCGCAGATCGGGACGCACCTGCTGCAACATCAGCACATTGAACCCGAGGCGGACCTCGGCGTAACCGTCGACCTTCTTCAATTCCCGTTGGTCGATGGCAGCGAGTCGCGGCACCAATTGCCCCAGGCGGTCGAGGATGCGCCCCGACAGGCGCTCGTAGTCGTCATGCCGTTCGCCGGATGCCGTCTCGGCGAGGTCCTTCCATCCGGCACGAACCAGGCGGCGGGCGGCAATCTCGGCACCGAAGGGCCGCGTAACAAGGGTCCAGACAAGTGCGAAACCGACACCCCCGACAGCTGCTATCCCCTCGTTGACGAAGGTCGTAAAATCGGCGGTGAAATGATCCTGCAGCGCAATGAAGGAAGCGCTGTTGACCGCCATCAACATGGCGAGCAGGTTGAACTGCGGTTTCGGAACCAGGAGGCCGAGAAGCAGGAAGGGCGGCGCGAAGACGACCACCAGCATCTCATAGCTGTTGATGGCGGGCAGGATGCCGAAGATGTAGACGAAAGCAATGACAACGCTGACGCCGCACCAAATGAACATTGACGTGATCAAGGGCGCGGGACGGTCGAATGCGGCAAAGAAAGAACAGGCAACGGCCGCCAGCGTAACGAAACCGGCACCGTTTGCCCAGCCCGTCCAGATCCAGAAGATGCATGCGGCGAAGGTGCCGGCGACAACCGTGCCAGCGGCAAATGCCAAAAGACCGTAATCGTAATGTCTGGCAGGGCCGACCATGCCATGGTGCCGGAAGACGTATCGCCATGGACCGAAGTGCCGGCCGATGACGATTTCGTCGCGCAGCATCAGGCAATCCTGCCAGAGATCCACGATCTCCTTCAGGCGCGTGAGTGCGCTGGACAGGACCAGATCATTCCATTCAAGGGATCGATTGCACTCTTGCAGGCGCGCGATTTCGCGGTTGAGGCTGTCGGCTGTCTCGTTCGAGCAACTGCCTCCCTGCTTCAGCCAGTCAGCGGCCGCGTTCAGCACCGATACGAGATCTTTCGACAGGCCGCCACCCTGCATCTTCAGCGCATGCAAGCGGTCGGCAAGCGAGGAGAACAATGGGAGAAGCATCAGCATCCGGCCGCGCAGCTCCCGGGAATGGCGCACGATATCCCTCGTTCCGGCATCATAACGGAGCTGGCTGATGATGAGGTCGAGTCCGGTGACGTCGGCCGCCAGCTTCTGGCGCTTGAGTGGCGTCGCGGGAGTGGCCCCCTCGCCCCGCAAGATTTCGTCGGCCCAGGTGCCGGCGTCGTCGAGCCAGGAAGAGATACGCTGACCAAGCACCGTACCGACGCTGGTGGGAAAGACGACGACACTGACGACGCTCGCGCAAACGATACCTATGATGATTTCCTCGGAGCGGGCGAGCGCGGTGTCGAAAATCGTTTCCGGAGATCCGACTGTGGGCAGGGCGATCAGCGGCAGGGAATAGCCGGCGAGCATGAAGACATAGCTGCGCGACGAGCGATCAAGCATCGAGATAAAAAGCAGCGTGCCGGTCCATAGCGCGACGACCAAACTCAGCAATACAGGTGCGTTCACGAAGAGCGGCACGAAGAGCACGGCGGCGGCGGCGCCGATCAGAGTGCCCAGCGCACGGAAGAGACCCTTGGAGCTGGTGGCGCCGGCAAGCGGATTGGCGACGACGTAGACGGCCGCCATTGCCCAGTAGGGCCGAGGCAGATCGAGCGACAGCGCAATGAAGAGCGCAGCCATCGATGCCAGAAAGGCCTTGCCGGAGAATAGCCAGTCGCGCCAGGTTGGGAAGGTCACGATGCCGCCTCGATCTGCTGATTGAAAGCCGCAACCTGCAGCGTATCGATATCCTCGAATGCCTTCAACACACGATTGGCCGCTTCAATGTCGGCCTTGTTGACCTTGGCGAGAATTCTGCCGCGCAGTTCGTCGAGAACGTCTTCCATGTGAGCGGCCAGCTTCTCACCCTCTTCGGTCAGCCACAGACCTTTCGCCCGGCGGTCGGTCGGATCATCCCTGCGCACGACCAGTTCGAGATTTTCGAGCTGATCCAGCAGCCGCACGAGTGAAGGCCCTTCGATGCCGACATAGTTTGCCAGGACGACCTGCCGTACGCCGCCGCCGAGGCGGCCAATCCATATCAGGGGTTGGGCGCAGGCCTCAGAAATGCCATGCGAGCTCAGAACCTGATCGACCGCCTTTCGCCACCGGCGACCGGTCGATAGAAGATTTGTAGTGAAGTTTCTTTGGAGCGAGTTGAGTGATTGCATAGATACATATTGCATTAAAATAGTTAGGATTCAAATTATTTTTTGTGCTGACTGTCGCATCCATGATGGATTAACGATCCGCGCACCAAGGTCAAAACTACCCGGTCAGCGAAGAGGTTCGCTTCATAGATTATCTTCTGGACCTTGTCGTTCTGGCGGCGACCGCAGGGGAAAAAACCGAAGAGAAAGCTGCCAACAATCGAGATCACAGTCCATCTGCAGGATGACTAGTTGTCACGCAGATAATTTTCCCTCGTCGTTATCGAGCCCGTCTTCAGTGGGGGCGGGCCGTCTTGAGAGCCTACGGAAGGTGGTCATCCAAGATCGGAGTTTGTCAGTTATTCCAAACTTCGAACAACCGCAATGTTTGGAGCGGGCGCACATTAGCGGCCGCTCTGCAAACTCAGCCTAAGCTTACGCGATCGTTAGACCGAAGAGCAGCCGGCATTGCAAAGAGCAGGATTACGCCACACAGCAAGCAAAGCGCTCCGATAACATAGAGAGCTGGGGTTGTACTACCCGAGTAATCTTTCACAATCCCCACCAGATTGGGACTGACGATACCTCCCAATTGACCGAGTGTGTTAATGAGCGCGATGCCACCTGCGGCCTCAACGCCAGTCATCATCTTCGGAGGCAGTGTCCAGAAGGTCGGAATGGCAGCTACGACACCCGCTCCCAGGAGCGCCAAGGCGCATATGAGCATGACGATGTTCTTGTCGAAATAGCCTGCAGCAAAAAAACCCAACGCGGCAGCGAAGATCAGCGCGGCCACGAACTTCGCCCGCTCACCTGAACTGTCGGAAAGACGGCCGACGACGATCATGCTGATTGCACCGCAAATATAAGGAACTGCGGTCAAAAAGCCGGTGAAGGCGGGATTGTTGCTGCCAGCAGTTTTGATGAGATCAGGAGCCCAAAAATTCAGGCCATAGGAAGCGATCTGAATGAGGAAATAGATAAAGCCGAGCAAGAGCACCCCCGGCGCCGCTAGCGAACGCCAGAATGAACTCCTTCCAATCGCTTCTGACTGCTTTTGTAACTGGCCAGAAATGAGGGCTCGTTCGCTTGGTTTCAGCCAGTTAGCGTCTTCGACTCGATCGTCAAACCGCATTAACACGATGGCGCCTAAGAGGAGACACGGGAGCCCGCCGACGAGAAAGAGCCATCGCCAGCCCTCCAATCCGAGGGAGCCATCTAGGTACTTGAGCACCAGGCCGGAGACGGGTGCGCCGATAATCCCCGAAAAGGCGGTTGCCAAAAAGAAGGTCGATGTCATCCGCCCACGGTATTTCTTCGGAAACCATAGGGTAAGGTAATAAATGATACCTGGAGCGAAACCAGCTTCCATTGCGCCGATGATGAATCGCAGTGCATAGAACTGCCATTCAGTGTGGACGAAGATCATGGCCGCGGTCGCTATGCCCCACGAGATCATGATCCTTGCGATCCAACGGCGTGGTCCGAAGCGGTATAGAAGCAGATTGCTAGGTACCTCGAACAGGACATATCCAAGGACGAAAAGGCTCGCGCCAAACCCGTAAGCGGCATTGCTGAGGCCAAGATCAGTCTGTAATGCCGTCTTTGCAAAGCTAATGTTGATGCGATCGAAGAAGGCAAAAAGATAGCAGACAATGATAAGCGGCATCAGCCGCCAGGCAATCTTCCGTATAACGCCGTCTTCCGCCGATGCACTTTCCGCGCGATCGGACGAGTCTATTATTGTTAGGGTCATTTTTCCTCCGACTCCTCCAAGAGCGACGCTGATGCAGCGCCGATATTTTACGCAGACCGTTTGATGTTTGGCTGCGGATGCAAATCACTCGCGAGACCCGCTTTCGCCAACTGGCCCGGCGTTTCGTGACCAACCAGTTTCGGCAACTCTGCCGAAAGGCGCAAAAGTTCGCGAAGATTAATCCCTGTCGGGACATCGATCTCGTGAAAGAAATTCACAAGGTCCTCCGTACATACATTGCCGGAAGCTCCGGGCGCAAACGGGCAGCCTCCGAGCCCTCCCAACGAACTGTCGAAACGACGTGCGCCAGAACGACATGCTGCGTCAACATTGATAAGGCCAAGGCCGCGCGTATTGTGAAAATGCAAAGTAAGGTCGTTAGGCGAGACAAGAGCCAACGACAACTCCACCAAAGTCGTCACCTGGACGGGATTTGCCATGCCAGTGGTATCTGCCAAAGTGATCGAGGTGGCTCCAAGATCGAGATATCGTTTGATTGTGTCGGTGATTTTCGAAGTCAGTTGCGGCCCCTCGAAGGGGCATCCAAATGCGGTAGCTATCGTAGCATTGACATTGATCGAGGCTCCGTTTGCGATGGCAACCACCGAGCCCAGTTCCAAGAAAGACTGCTCTCGTGTCATACCCATATTCGCGAAATTGTGTGTTTCGCTCGCGGACATAACGAAATTCAATTCATCCGTTTTGGCGTCGATGGCCCGCTCGGCACCCTTGGTGTTCGGCACGAGCGCAGAGTAAATAGTGTTCGGCCGCCGCTTTATGCCGGCGAAGACCTCGGATGCATCCTTCAGCGAAGGGATTGCCTTTGGTGAGACAAACGAACTGACTTCGATCCGCTTGATACCTGAATCCGCAATCGCGTCTACGAGGGCAATCTTCTCGCCTGTCGGAACCCATCGTTGCTCGATCTGAAGGCCGTCCCGCGGACCAACTTCTTGAATCGTCACGCCATCTAACCGGATCATTGGATCGCTCCGGATCGGCGAAGATGTTGGACGTCCTTCCCGTCATAACCCATTTCAGCAAGAACACTTTCAGTATGTTCGCCGAGCATCGGGCCAGGCCATCGAACGCCTCCGGGGGTTTCTGACAGCTTCGGCGTGATGCCCGGCATCTTGACCTTTATATCTCCGGGCAAGCTAGTCTCGAGGATCATGTCCCGCGCAAGGTAATGCGGGTCGGTCACTATATCGGCGACGGAATAAATCTTACTGGATGGAACATCGGCAGCTGCCAGTTTTTCCAGCACTTCCGCGATGGGATGGCTTTGGGTCCATGTGCTAATGACAGCGTCGAGCATCTCGACTTGCGCGACACGTCCATCGTTTTGCGCGAGTGCCGGATCATCCGCGAGGTCGATACGATCGATCACTCGCATCAACCGCTTGAAGATCGCATCGCTATTGCCGGCAATGACGACATAGCCGCCATCTGCCGTTGAATAGGTGTTCGAAGGCGCGATGCCGGGAAGCGCTCCACCAGTCCTCGTTCGAACGTGCCCCATCAAATCATACTCAGGAACAAGACTTTCCATGAGATTGAAGACGCTTTCGTAAAGCGAGACATCGACGACCTGCCCCCTGCCTTGGCCAGTCTTGACACGCAGAAGCGACATCAGCGCTCCGATGACTCCGTGGAGAGATGCAAGGCTGTCTCCAATACTGATCCCCGCGCGAGCAGGAGGACTATCAACGTCTCCTGTCGTATAGCGGAGCCCGCCCATTGCCTCGCCTATGGCGCCGAAACCCGGTTGATCACGATAGGGGCCGGTTTGGCCATAACCAGAGATGCGAACCATCGTCAGGTTGGGGTTAAGGGCGGACAGCGTCTCCCAGCCGAGCCCGAGCTTCTCAAGTCCACCGGGGCGAAAATTTTCAATTATGACATCTGCACTCGTGGCAAGTTCGCGAGCAATTTCGACACCCTCAGGTGTTTTGAGGTCAACCGCGATACTGCGCTTGTTACGGGATTGGAGATACCACCACAGCGATGTGCCTTGATGTAGCTTGCGCCATTTGCGTAACGGATCACCGCTCCCCGGTTGCTCGATTTTGATCACATCCGCTCCAAATTCAGCCATCAACCGCGCTGCAAATGGTGCTGCGATAAGCGTGCCGAATTCGACGACCTTGATCCCGCTCAGGGGTCCATTCATTGCGAAGTCTCCTCCGTTTCAATTTGGAGGATGGTTCTCTATTCCGATCGCGAGGTCCAATGGTCATTTTTCAACGCTTGTTCTCGTTTGGAGAACGGTCGCCAAGGCCGGATGCATCGCGGATATGACCGCACGCGCTCCCAATTGGCGTGGGATCGCTGCGAATGGCTGTTGAGACTGGAATAACTATTGGTAGCTGTGTTGTTCGCGATTGCCGGTGAGGTGGTTGAACATCATGAGGCTGGCGACGGGCAAATCATGTACGCTTTTGACAACCACCGATAACTGCCGCTCCGCCCAGATGTCCCTGAGGGGCAACGCTTTAATGTCCATACCCGCGCTCAAGACATCGAAGGCGCGGCTCGGCATCAGTCCCACTCCCATGCCCGCTTGGACCATACGACATACCGCATCGAAGCCCGGAACATGAATCCTGAGTTTGAGCGACTTGCCAACTTGCTGGGCGCTATACTGTGATCTCAGATAGATTGAGCTCGTTGCGAACAACGCGACATGATCAAAGTCTAGCGTATCGGCAAAAAAGATATCCTTGGCAGCCGATAGCGGATGATTGGAGGGTACCACGATGACAAGCTGGTCCTCTCGATAGTCGAAACGCTCAAGGCCCCGAATATCGACATCGTCGGAGCAGATGCCGATATCTGCGACACCATCCTCGACACCGCGAACCACATCGGCGCTCGGGCGCTCATGAAGATCGAGCCGAAGCGATGCATATTGGTTGAAGAATTTTGGGAGATCGTCCGGCAGAAATTCAACAATGGCGGAAAGGTTGGCCAGCATCCTGACATGACCGCGTACGCCGGCAGCGTACTCATTTAGCTCGACTGCGATCTTCTCGATATTCAGCAGTGTCCGACGCGCGTGATGTAGAAGTGCTTCTCCCGCCGGCGTGAGCTTCATGCCTTGCGGGGTCCGCTCGAACAAGGAGACTTGCAGTGTCTCTTCCAGACTGTGCAGCCGTTTGCTGACCGCCGATGGCGCAATAGCTTCGCGTTCTGAAGCCCGACGAAGGTTTCCCTCCTCGTGTATGGCAATGAAAAGCTGCAATGTAGTGAGGTCGAGCCGTTTGACGACATTCGCGATCTTGGAACTCGACATAGTGTCAGACATTGGGGCCTCCGCAATACATGCTTTAAACTGTATCCCGTCTTCCACGCCTGAGGTAATCAATCTTGCATGTATCGAGCGTGCCCTGTAGCTTGATACGCTACTTGATGCTCATCGTTTGGTGAAAAATGCCAAATGCAAAATTAGACAGAATCGATCTAAAAATAATTTCCCTGCTGCAGAACGATGGACGCATGACTGCACAACAGCTGGCTGAGCAGGTCGGCCTATCACCGTCTCCATGTGCACGCCGCGTAAGAATTCTCGAGGAAACCGGCGTTATAAAAGGCTATGCTGCGGTGATAGACGAGACCGAGTTCGGGTTGTCAGTCAGTGCTTTTGCTTCAGTCAAGCTCACCCGACAACATGAGGACGACCTTGACCGTTTCGCCAAGGCAGTCAGCCGTTGGCCGGAAGTCGTGGATTGCTACCTGATGACCGGACAGCGAGATTATTTGCTGCGTGTCCTGGTTCGAGATCTTGCGGGGTATGAGGCTTTTCTCAAAGAAAAGTTGACACGGCTCGAAGAGGTGGCGTCGATTGAAACAAGCTTTGCGCTAACGCAGGTCAAGCGGTCAAATCACCTACCAATCGAATGACCGGTTCAAACCAACGAAGTATCTCCAGCACATTGTGACGAGGTGTCCGAGGCCGGCTGTCAGCGCCTGATGGGGTTTCACTTTGGAAGCGTTGGCCGACGGAATTCTAGTACTTCATTCGTGTAGGACTCGACTACTACGACCCTGGTGCGCGGATCGTTAATTGCGTTGGCGTAGATGAACGGCAAGTGCAATAACTGGTTTTTTGGACTGGATCTCGCCGTCCCCGATCACACGACGCTGAGCCGACGGGCACGGAGGGGTCGATCATTTGACAGACGGCGAGGCCGCTCCGTTTCAGCAGAAGGGCCTGTGCACGTCCTCATCGACAGCACCGGGCTTGAAGTCTACAGCGCGGGCCAGTAGTTGGAGGAGAAGCACGGTGCCAGATCTCGTCGCAGTTGGCGGAAGTTGCATCTGGCGCTGGATGCGACAGCGGCGAGACCATCGCCCATGTCATAACCGACCAAGACGCTGGTGATGCCTCGCAGGTGGAGCCGCTACTCGACCAGATCGACGCTCAGATCGGTCAGTTCACGGCCGATGGAGCCTATGACGGCAACCCGACTTACGACGCCGTCGTCAAGCACAGCGTCGATGCTGCCGTTGTCATTCCGCCCCGCGCCAACGCGGTGGAAAGGCCGGACACCGAGCCCCCTACTCAACGGGACCAACATATCGCGGCGATCAAACGGACGGACGAATGAAGTGGCAGACTGCGACTGGCTACGGCAAGCGTTCGCTGGTCGAGGCCGCGATCGGTCGCTACAAGTCGATCATCGGTGGCCGATTGCGCGCACGAACCTTCGGAGCGCAACAGAGCGAGGTTGCCATCGGCTGCGCCGTTTTCAATCGGATGCTTGCGTGCGCACACCCGAAATCCATCCGTCGCATTGGAACCACCTCGTAAACGACGGCATCAAAGATCAGAGTCCGAAAACTCTCCGATCCCCGCACCAACGCTTATCAAACCAGCATCACTGCAGCTCAACGAGAAGGTCGAGCGTGGCACCGGACCGACGAACACGAGTTTTACCAGCTCTTATCCTACACAGGAGATGTCGACTTCAACGCAAAACTGGACGAATGGAATGCTTCTACAACCTGGCAAGGCCGCATGAAGCATTAAAGGGAAAGCGCCTTATGAAACTCTCAAGATTCACATTACAACGTGGGGTCAGCGCAGGTGTGGCCGGCGCTGATCCCCGGGGTTTGAGGCGGAAGCCCCACCCTACAGAGCAGAATAAAGGTTCCGTGGTCGCGCCATCAGGCTAGTCGCTCCATCCGCTTCAGCACCTGCTCATTCGGGTCGCATCCGATTCCTGGCACGTCGGGTACAGTCACTGTGCCATCCGAGTTGATAGTCGCGGCATGAAGGAAGACGTCCTGAGCGCTAGAGGCCACCTGCTTGGGATAGAATTCAAGCATTAATGCGTTTGGTATCGCGCCGAGGAGGCTGAGGTGAGCAATCTGCTCGCCGTGCGGGCAGATATCGATCCCATTGGCGTCCGCCATGGCGGCGATCTTCAAAAATTCCGTGATCCCGCCGGTGTAGCGGACATCCGGCTGAAGAATGCCGATCGCCTGAGTAGCGATAAGATCGCGAAAACCGTGTTTCGTGTATTCGTTCTCACCGGTCGCCTGTGTGATGGAAGACGCTGCGGCAATTCGCTTGAAACCGTCGTAGTCATCAGGCTGAACGGCTTCCTCGAACCAAAAAATGTCCTGGTCCTCGATCCGTCTGGCAAAGCTGATCGCCTCATAAGACCGATACGCACAATTAGCATCGACCATCAGCTTTATTTCCCGACCGATAGCGGCCCGCACGGCACGTACCCGCTCGACGTCCTCACTGACCGGCACCGCGCCGACTTTCATTTTAATCGCCCGGGCGCCGGCTTCGACGTAGCCGACCATCTCTTCCTGCAGCTGCTTCAAGCCTTTGTCTTTGGCGTAATATCCACCCGCCGCATAAACAGGAATCTTGCGACGATAGCCGCCGGCGAGTTTGTATAGGGGCAGCCCCGCGACCTTGCAGCGAATGTCCCAGAGGGCCATGTCGATGCCGGAAAGCGCCCGAGTTTCTATGCCACGGCGCCCGTGAAGCTTGGGCGACCAGAGGCTCTTCCAGATTGCTTCGATCATCAGCGGATCCTTCCCGATCAGAGGCTCGCTGAACTCTGCTCTGAAGGCGCGTTCCGCCGGCTTCGGCCGTCCAAGACCATATCCGGTTATCCCGTGGTTGGTCTCGATCTGGACGAAACTGACATCGTGATGTGAGTAGGTGTGAAGCCCGTTGGTAATGGCTACGTCACGCTTCCAACGATACTCCCGAACCTCGATGTGCGTGATTTTCAGATCGCCTTTCGCGGTCTGAGATCCCTCTTCCTGCATGTCTAACACGGTCGTCCCTTCCTTTTTCCATGACGTCGGCCACGATCAACCAATCTCCCCGGGCCGCAAACGGGTTTCCATATTATCCATTATCCATAATCCATATTCCACAATCCATTGACACATCAGTTTGCGCTATGCAAGTTTCATCGAGCGACGTGTTGCTAACATCGACCGCGCACTCTGGAGGAAGAGGGAGGGAAGTTCATGTGGTATGCGCCACGCTTGAAGACGCATTTGCTTTCAGGAGGACTGTTGTTTTTCGCGGCGAGTTTTGCGCTCAACGCGGATGCTTCATTTGCAGCGGCTGATCTCACGAAGGAGCCGCCTGCTCTGGCCAAGGATGTCGAGGCGGGAAAGCTGCCGCCGGTCGCCGATCGTGTCGGTGCCGACCCGCTGGTGGTGAAGACGATCGATGGCGTCCATAACTATGGCGGGACGCTGCGGACGCTGTTTACCGGTGCGAGCGACATAACGTGGATCCAGACGTTTCTCGGCTATGACGGTCTGGTGCGGTGGGATCCGATGGTCAAGAATGTCGTTCCCGACCTCGCCGAGCGCTGGGAAGTAAATGATGACGCAACGGTCTTCACGTTTCATCTGCGCAAGGGCCTGAAATGGTCGGATGGGTCGCCATTCACCTCCAGGGACATCGCCTTTTGGGCAGAGCATTGTCAGTTTCAGGAGGCCATCGATCCTTCCTACCGGCCGCGTTGGATCGCACCGGAAGATGGGCTGAAGGTTGAGACACCGGATGACGAGACGGTGATCTTGCGGTTCGGAACACCCAAGGCCCTGCTTCTTTATCAACTCGCCACATCAGACGGCGAAGGTGTCGTCAATTACCCCGAGCATTACCTGAAGACCTTCCACAAGGATTTCAATCCCAACGCCGACAAGGAAGCGGCTGCGGAAGGGTACAGCGACTGGGGCGATCGCTTCAACAAGAAGATGAACGCCTGGTTCAATCCCGAAAAGCCGACGCTGTTCCCGTGGAAAGCTGTCACGCCCATTACCGATACGCGCAACTTCGTCCTCGAGCGCAATCCGTATTTCTGGAAGGTCGACGAGGACGGGCGGCAACTTCCCTACATCGACAAGATCGACAACCAGATCGTTCCCGATAAGGAAGTCATGCTATTCAAGGCGCTTAACGGCGAAATCGACTTTATCGGGCGCTACATCAACACGCTCCCGAACAAAGCTGTGTTCCTGGATAACCAGGCGCGCGCCAACATCGACTTTTTCCAGATCGTCGATGCGGCTCCGAGCTACGCCGCGATCCACCTCAACGAGACCTCGGTGAAGCCCGAACTTCGTGAAGCGTTTCGGAATAAGAACCTCCGCATCGCCCTTAGTTATGCCATCAACCGGCAGGAAGCCATCGACCTGATCTTTGCCGGGCAGGGTGAGCCCTACCAGATCGCGCCGCGGCCGGAATCCGAATTCTATAATGAGAAATTCGCAAAACAGTACACCGAATACGATCCGGATCTTGCGAACAAGATGCTGGACGAGGCCGGCTTCGACAAGCGTGATGCGAACGGCTGGCGGCTCACACCCGATGGAAAGCCGCTCTACTTCATCCTGACCGTTCGCGGTGACCGTCAGCCATTCGTAGATCTGGCGCCATTGCTGGTGGGCTATTGGAAAGCT
>NZ_JBNDHT010000161.1:0-13975 GCF_056755115.1 Rhizobium sp. SVR5-2C
TTCACCTGACCTTCCATGAAGAGGACGACCCCGTCTTCAGTATCCTGATCGAGACGTGCGAAGCCTTTTTCCAGAGGAGCGTTCGCAATCCAGAGCGGCCCTTCGATCGTGCGCGGCGTGCCGCCTGAAAGGCCGGCGCGCCGCTCCTGCTCGTCCATGACGATGTCGAGGAAGCGCTCGATGCCGAGACCGGCAATTAACAAGCCGGCCTCGTTCGCCTGGCCAAGCCTGGTGATGTAACTTGCCGCCGTCCAGAACTCGGTCGGCGTGAGGTCGAATTTTTCTATCGTTCGGAAAAGGTCCGACAAAATTTGCTGGACGATCGTTTTGAGGCGCTCATTGCAGCCCGGCTGGTCTAGTCCGGACGCTTTGGCGATGAGGTTCTTCACCTCGTCGGTGTCTACCAGATAACTGCTCATAACATCTCCTCCACGGTTGCAGTTGTTGAAAGCGGAATAGTGGGCAAGCTCTGCAGCGGGCATTTGTTATCGGCCCACGCTGCGGGCTCGGGCATTCGCCCTTGAGCGAATGTTTTGCGAAGCGCGCGGATCTCGCGGGGCGCATTGACAGCGGTGGCGCCGGCCAGGCGTCCATCGGACTTCAGGAACAGCCAGCATCCGCCGCCAGCATCGAGGTTGCCGCGCATAATCGCGCGGTCGGCTTGCTGCGGCAGCCCCAAGCATTGCAGGTTCGTGGTATATTGGTCCGACCAGAACCACGGAATTTCGATATAGCGGCCGGCTTTTCCGAGCGCGGCCCCGGCTGCGCAAATCGCCTGGTTCTGCGCGTTCGCCCAGGTTTCCAGCCGGATCTCCTGTCCGGCAAAATCACTGGGGTGAACGGCCACGTCGCCAGCGGCAAAAATGTCGGGATCCGCGGTCCTTCCCTGAAGGTCGACAACGATGCCGTTGCGAACCGGCAAGCCGCAACTCGCTGCAAGTTCGCTGTTTGGAGTTATGCCTATCCCAACGAGTACGTGGTCGGCGGTGAGAACTTCGCCGTCGGCGAGTGTTGCCGTCACGCCAAATTCTCCGCTGCTGATTCCGGAAAGGCTGGCAGACGTCCTTACCGACACGCCGTTGGAGCGGTGCAGGTCGAGAAGAAAATCCGATACGACTTGCGGCACGGTGCGGGCGCACAGACGGGATCCGGCTTCCAACACGGTGACCTCGACACCGGCAAGCCGCGCGGTCGCGGCCACCTCAAGCCCGATCCAGCCGCCTCCGATGACGAGCAGGCTGCCGGACTCAGCAAGGGCCGAGCGCAGCCGCAACGCGTCGGACTGGGTGCGGAGCGCATGAACGCGTGCGAGATTTTCGTCGTCCAGGCCGGGCAGTATCTTGGGCCGACCGCCGGTCGTAAGGAACAGCTTGCGATAGCGGAGGGAGCGTCCATCCGAACACACGATAAGGTGTTTCCGGCGGTCGATTTGAGTGACGCGTGTACCGCGCCAGAACTCGATACCCTCGCTCGCCGCGAGTTCTGTTGTCAGAAGCGCGAAGCTTTCGGGCGCCGAGGTCCCGCTCAGGAAGTCCTTCGAAAGTGGAGGACGCTCGTAGGGCCAGTGGAATTCATCGCCAATCAACACGACCCGACCATCGAAACCTTCGGAGCGAAGTGTTCGGGCAATCCAGGCGCCGGCCTGGCCGGCGCCTATTATGACAAAAGTGTTGTCTTCGGTAGACATGATGCGGTTCCTCAAAGAGATACCTCGATCCGCTCACCAACGATGCGGGTCGGAATGCTTTGGACCGGGGCGGTCACGGGTGCCGAACAGGGTGAACCGTCACGGATGCCGATCAGCCCCTGATGGAGGGGGCACTCGACACAGTCGCCATCGACGAAACCATCCGAAAGACGGGCTTGGCCGTGGGAGCAGAGATCGTGAAGGGCAAACACGCCATCGGCGAGCCGGAAGAGCGCGATCGGAGTTCCTGCGACGGTGACGCCATGGACCTCATCCTCTACGACGTCCGACACTGCTGCTGCATCTTTCCATTCGGGCATGGTCGCCTCCCGCTCAAATCGGATAGGCAAGCAGCGTCTGCACTCTCAAAGTGTCGAAGATGCAGCGCTTCTTCTTGAAACGGAGACCGTGAGGCGTGCGCACGATGTGATCGATGTAACGCCCTGCCTGGTAGACGCTCGTGGAGCCGCTTTGGACCGTGTTGACGACGAGATAGTTCGTCGATACGGCCCAGCCGTTCGCCTCCGCCCGCCATTCCATGCCGGAGAGAAAGTGCCGATAGGACGGCTTCTCGTAGATGTTGGCGTTCCGAAGCGACAGAACCCGGTCGCGGATCATCTTGGCACTGTCGCAATAGATGACAGGAGCCGGCAGACCGTCCTCGACATTCTCCTTCGAGATGATCTCGTAAAGTCCGTCTTCGGTGAAGAAACCGGGCCATTCCTCGAGTTTGTCATTGTCGATGGCAGCGACGTAGCTGTCCTGGAGGGACGCGAGCTGCAAACCGATGATGAAATCTTCCATGTCTCTTACTCCGCGGCCTGGGGGAGGACAGCATCAAATCCCATTAGGGTCTGGTAACCGACCCAGAACCGGCGGATCAGGCTTTCGGTGATCATCGTCTTCTGTTCATCGGGAGCGGCACGCGACATCTCGATCACCGAATGCAGTTCGCCGTCACGAGCCGTGCCGCGCTGGACAAGCTCCGTCGCCTCGGTGTCCTCCATCGACACATAGCCGGCGGGGCCGACGAGGTTCGCCTGCTTGATGCGCAAGGCGCGCAGTTCCGGCGTGTCGTCCTCGTAACCGAAGAAATGGAAGACCAATTCGTAGTGGTTCGGACCCTTCGGCAGCAGTTGTCGGGCGCAAAGCGTATTGTGGATCTGTTGCAGGATAAGCTGCGGAAAGATCGACTGGATCGCTGTGCTTGCAGGCTCGTCGAACTCCTTCACCAGCTCCAGAATCGAGGGATCCTCAAGCCGGAAGCCCTCATCGTAGGAGCGGATCTTCTGCTCCTTATAGACCTCGGAGTTTGCTTCCTCCTCGTTGCGGCCGACGAAGATCATGCTGTGCAGCCCATCGACGTCATCTGCGACGCAATGCGCTTTCATGCCGACGCGGAAGATGCTGAAGGTCGCGGTAAAGAGATGCAGGAGGCTGGCGTGATACGGGTCCTTGACGTTCTCGGTGTAGAGCTTCCAGTTGCTGTCCGAATATTGCCGGGTGCAGCCCAGATAGACGATGGGCTTGTGAAACAACCGGTCGATATAGTGGCGCATCACTGGCCCGATATGCTCGGTAAACGGCGCGACTGTATCGCTGAAAGTTGCAAACACCAGACCGCGATAGCTCTCGACTCTCAGCTGGCGGAGGTTGTGCTGCTTCGTATCGAAATCCTTCGGCATTCCGGTCGAGTCTTTCTGACCACGCCTGAACGGTACCCCCTGAAGGTTGCCCTTCGTTCCGTAGCTCCATTGGTGATAGACGCAGCTGTGCGACAGCGCATTGCCGCGCTTGAACCGACAGACAACGGCCCCACGATGGGCGCAGCGATTGACCCAGGCTGCGAGCGTGCCGTCTTCTGCACGCGTCATGACGACGGGCGTGTCACCGACGAAGGTGCTCTTGAAGTCACCGGGATTGGGAATCTCGACCTCGAAGCCGAGGAAATTCCAGGTGGGCCCGCGGTAAATCTGGTCCTGTTCGAGCGTATAGACCTCGTCGTCGCTGAATACCTTATAAGGCACCCGCGATCCGTCCGAATGCGGGAAATTGGCCACTGGCCGCTCAGGCTGTTGCTCCTGCATTGTCTTCTCCGTTTCAAGTGAGATTGTTCTTCAAAATTTCACGATCTCGTGCGACGCAGGGTCGCCGATGGCTGCTCCGCAAAACGCTCTTCGTAGTAGCGGGCGAAGCGCCCCAAGTGGCTGAAGCCGGCACGAACGGCAGCCTCGGAGACGCAGCGTGCGCCGCCCTCTCGGCTCAGGTCTCGCCGCGCGCTCTCCAGCCTGAGGTCTCGCAGGAAGCGCATCGGGCTCGTACCCTCGAAAATCTGGAAGGCCGCAAGCAGGGTTCGCTCCGGAACTTGTGAAGCGGCGGCGATGTCATTGAGCGAGAGCGGCTCGCGGACGAGCGCCGTCATGAAATTAATCGCCCGATGGACAGAGCGGGGCCGAACATGATGCTGCCGCACGCTTTCATAACGCATTGTCGTTCCTCCTCCCTCATCGCTTCCTCTTGCGTTTAAGGGAGTATGCACATTGGCTCCGGGTGTGATAATCAGCGTTTTTCGGGAATAACCTCGAACCAGGAGGAGATAATAGATGGATCGCCTGACCAGCCTGACGGCGTTTTGCCAAGTCGTCGAATGCGGCAGCTTTTCGGCCGCCGGTCGCCGCCTTAACCTATCCGCCAACATGGTCAGCAGGCATGTACAGGCGCTGGAGGGCCGATTGGGCGTACGTCTGCTCAACCGGACGACCCGTCAGGTGAAGCTGACGGAAATCGGGCGTTTGTATTACGAGCGCTCAAGCCAGGTTCTGACCGAACTCGATGATGCCGACCGCATCGTCGAAACGATGCAGACGAGCCCTCGCGGCAAGCTGCGCGTCCATGTGAATACCCACCTGGTGCGCTTCGTGGCACCGATCTTCGCCGAATATCTCAGGCTGAATCCGGCCGTCAGTCTGGACTTTGTCTCGGGCGAACGCGCCGTCGATCTGATCGAGGAGGGTTACGATCTGGCGCTTCCAACGGTCACTCCGCGGGACTCTGGTCTGATCATCAGGAGGCTATCGCCTTGGCGACAGATCGTGTGTTGTTCGCCGGCCTATCTCAAGCAGCACGCGGCACCCCGGCATCCTACCGAGCTTGCCGCCCGCAACTGCCTCCAGTACCAGTTCTTTCCTTCGGGTAACGAGTGGCGTTTTCAGACACCCTCCGGTGAGGCTGTTCCTGTCCGGGTCGGCGGCAATGTCATGACCACGAGCGCCGAGCTGCTGCGATCGCTAGCGCTCGAGGGGATCGGCATCCTGGTGGCTCCGAGCTTCCTCATTGCCGATGACATTGCCGACGGAACGCTGGTGCGGCTGTTTGAGGACTATGTTTTGCCGGAGTTCGCGATCAATGCGATCTATCCTCATCGGCGCTATCTCTCGGCAAAGGTTCGCGCACTCATCGATCTTCTGGTGGATCGCATGAGCAATCATCGTGAATGGGTTGAACAAACGCATAACGGGTCCTGAGACTATCCAAATCCCGCAAGATTTTGCAGCTGCCGGCTTCAACTGGCCGGCGCGCCAGGGCAAGTTTGGCTTCCATCGGACCAACTGAGGACCATCAACATGGAAGACAATGCATTTGCCGCCAAAGGCCTGACGGCGAACAAGATGGCAATGATCACCAAGACAGAAAATCTTTTGGTTCTGTCGCCTCATCCCGGCGATGAAGCTGCCTGGTGCGGAGGCCTCATCGCCGAATGTTGCCGTCGGGGCCGGCCGCCGTTTGTCATCGTCGTCGATGACGGAAGCCAAACGGGACCGGAAGAGACGCGCAATTCACCCGATGAACTTGCCCGGCTGCATGAAAGGGAGACCCGTGATGCCTTGGAGCGGCTCGGGCTGCCAAGCGAGCGCCTTCTCATGATGGGGCTTTATGAGGGAACGGTCCCATCGAGCGGTCCGGTGTTCGAAGCTATCGTCAACGCCGTCGCGGTCGTGATGTGGGCGCGCGACTGCGGGATCATCTGCTCTCCGGCGGCCAATGCGGGGGATCCCGAGCATATCCTCGCCCACCGAATCGCGGCCGAAGTCGCCGCCCGTTCGGGGGTGGGCCATCTTGCATATCTTGGGGATTCCCCGGTGGCAGATGGTGTGTGGCCCCTCAATATTGCTCCCCGGCTTCAAGCCAAGCAAGCCGGGATCGTCGCCCATAAAACAGCACTGTTGGCGCCGAACGCCGAAACTCGTCACCTCAGGCAGCAGTTGGAACGTTACGAAACCTTTGTGGAAATCAGCGGATCGACTGAGGATGAGGCGGCCTGATCCTGCATTCATTCTCCATCTCAATTGGGATTCGTTCGACTCTGTCAGTGGACCCGGACCTGTTGGCGACGGGCCGGCTTCGCGAAGTCAGACTGGACTAGGCGCGCTACGATACCGAGGTCGAAACTCTTAACGCAACGACCACTGCAAGATGCCGGCAGGCGGTGGAGCGTCCGCATATCGCCCGCGCTTGGGCCATTGGCAAAGAAGAAGAGAGAGCCTACATCGGGCTAGGATATGAAGATAGGAGCGTGGCAATGTTCCAGACAGCGTTGATCGAGACTACCGACAAGCCGGAGTTCTACCGTGTGCTGGCGCAGCAACTGCAGGCGCTCCTGGAAGGGGAAACTGACATGGTCGCCAATGCGGCCAATGCGTCGGCCCTGATGTTTCAGATGATGCCGGACCTCAATTGGGCGGGCTTCTATTTCCTGAAGGACGACGAACTGGTGCTCGGACCATTTCAGGGCAAGCCGGCCTGCGTCCGCATTCCTGTCGGTCGCGGCGTTTGCGGGACCGCCGTCAACGATCGGGCATCCATCCTGGTGGAGGACGTTCACGCATTTCCAGGCCATATCGCCTGCGACGCGGCATCGCGCTCGGAACTGGTGGTGCCAATTCGACATGCGGACGAGATCATAGGCGTCATCGATCTCGATAGCCCGATTCCATCGCGTTTCGACCGTGATGATCAGGCGGGGATCGAGCGGCTGGCAGAAGTCTTTGCCGCATCTTTCCGGCAATAGCTCGTACCCGCCGGCGCTGCGACGCGACCTCATCATGGCCTCGGAGCCAGTCCGCGGCGCTTCTGAAGACTACATCAGTCCTTGACGACGCGCGTGTAGGACGTCGAGGACAGCGGCGGTCCAGTTACTGTAGGCGGCCTCCAGCTCCATTTTCGCCTTTTCGAGAGCTTCCTCTCCATACAGGGCGATGAAGCTTTCTTCGTAGTAGCCATTCGTCGCCAGTTTCTCGTGGATTTCCCTCGGAAGGGCGTGAGGCGATAGCCGGCTGATCTCCTGGAAGTTATCCTTGCCAACCAGCTCCATAAGGTGAAGGCTCTGTTTCTTCCCTACAACTGCACTCACCACCGCCATCTCGCGGTCGACGTTCGGATAGTCACCAGTCATGATATGGCATTCGACAGACAGTTCGTCAGGAATACCCTGCTGCCTGCCCTTGTCCGCCTCGGGACGGATCACAAAACTTATGATCTTGCCGCTATCCGAGGCGGGGGCATGCCTGAGTGACAGCGTCTGCGGCTGGCTCGTGGCGTTCTCGCAGAGAAGCGCGTTCAGGCGAGCCAGCACGGCTTCCGCCGAACCGACGAGAGCCTGACCTCCAAGCATCGTCAGCCGGAGTTGCCCGTCCTTCGCCCGCGGTACGCTGAAGACGAAGTTGGGACCGTTAAGGTTCCTCTGCACGACTTTGAACGCGATTTGGGCATCGATGAGATCGTGGAAGAGACTCGAAGGTATCATGGCATTTATCCTTTGATAGCTCTTTCGACTCCAAACGATAAAAGAGGGGCTGCGCGTGGGACGATGCGAACCGCCGAAAGGAAGGGAATCGCGATTCGAATCGCTGTTCGCCAGCGTCGCTTCAATCGTCCACGATGTCAATTTTACCTAACGGAAGGCCAGCCAGTCCGTTGGCTGATAGGTTAGCGTTCCCTACCCGATGCCCTCTCGGCCGGCTTTTCTGGATAGACGCCGGCCGCGCTGATGCTTCACCGCTTCATTTCCGGGCACACAAAAGGAGCCTCGCCGGCAGTATACCGGTGTTCGATCAAATCCCTGCCTGCCTTTACCCGCAGCGTAAGCTGCGATTGCGAAACTGCCTGGACCTTTGCCGTGATCCGGGCGCCGTCCTCGTCCCACGAGATCTCGTCCTTCGAAGCACGGGTCCATTTCCGCAGCGCGTATGTTTCCCAGCACGAATCCATCAAAAGCGTGCCGTCGGCGAGGAAGACCAGCATGACGCCGGGAAGACCAGTCTGCGGTTTCGTTTCGACCCAAGCCCGACCGACAAGCGGATCGGAAGGCGATTGTGCTGCAAGGGCAGGCCAAGCCGCCGCGATGATCGCCATCACCAAGGCGAGTATTCTGAATTTCATCATGAAGAAAGGCTCCTGAGCCGTTGGAATCGCGCGCAAGGCAAATCGTCAGTTGCGGCGACATTGTGACCTCCTCTTTTATCTCACTTTGAACGCTGGGCCGAGATCCCCGATCAACGACCTGACCTTCAACCCGAACTTTTCGGATTGGGTGATGGGTTGGCCGATCGGATGGACCGATCCGATGCAGCCGGTAACGGGGTGGTCGGTCAGTGGGACCAGTGAGAGGGTTTTTGTCAACAGCAGAATGCGACCTAACGTACCCTGTGAAAAGCGCGTAGTCGTTTCCAGCTGCAGCCTGCAGTCCTGTTTTTCCGTCCAGAAGCTAACGCCGATTTGTCCAGAAGGTCGCGCCTCGCCACACATGGCCGAGCTAGCGGGATTTAGAAATTCCCGAACCCCGTGTCAAAGTTCCGGAAATTCGCGTCCGGCCACACTGGCTGAAAACCCAATCATTTCAATGGGTTCCAGTGGTAGCGGAGGAGGGATTTGAACCCCCGACACAAGGATTATGATTCCTCTGCTCTGACCTACTGAGCTACTCCGCCACTGGTCAACGACGCCGGTCGCGAAGCGTCGGCTCGTGGGATGTGCGGCTTATAAGGTGCGGTCCTGTCTGGTGTCAAGCAGGTGATTTCAAGAAAACCGCGACCTGGCCACTTGTCCTTTTCGCGCCCGGTTCAGGCGGCAACCGGGCTGGAAAGCAATGCCCTCAGCGAAGCTTCCGCCGCAGGCTCGCGCTCGGAACGCTCGACGAAACCGCCGCCGAAGACGCGCGCATCATCGCCCGGCGCCGAATAGAGTGCGCAGGCCTGGCCGGGCGCGACGCCGGCCTCGCCGATCGTCAGGTCAACATATATGCCGCCCGCATTGGCATGGAGAACGGCAGGTGCGGGCGCGCGGGTGGAGCGAACCTTCGCGTAGCAGGCAAAACCTTCGCCGGCCGCCGCCGCCGCGAGCGGCTCATCGCCCAGCCAGTTGACGTCGCGGAGGTAGACGCGATGTGTCTCGAGCGCTTCCTTCGGGCCGACGATGACCCGGCGGGAGCGCGCATCGAGAAAAACAACATAGAGCGGCTCGCCGGTGGCGACGCCGATGCCACGGCGCTGGCCGATCGTATAGTGGAGAATGCCCTCGTGGCTGCCGAGCACGCGCCCGTCGAGATGCACGATCTCGCCCGCAAGAGCGGAATTCGGCTTGAGCTTGTTGATGACGTCCGAATACTTGCCCTGCGGCACGAAACAGATGTCCTGGCTGTCCGCCTTCTTGGCGACGACGAGGCCCATTTCCTCGGCAAGCCTGCGGGTCTCTGCCTTCGGCAGTCCGCCGAGCGGGAAACGCAGGTAATCAATCTGCTCCTGAGTGGTCGCAAAGAGGAAGTAGCTCTGATCGCGATCGGCGTCGGCCGGGCGATAAAGCGCGCGGCGGCCAAGGTTGCCCGGCGCCGGGTTCGGCCGCGAGCGGATATAGTGGCCGGTCGCCAGCGCGTCTGCGCCGAGTTCCTTGGCGGTCGCCAGAAGATCGGCGAACTTGACGGTCTGATTGCAGGAGACGCAGGGGATCGGCGTCTCGCCGGCGACATAGCTCTCCATGAAAGGATTGATGACCGTGTCGCGGAAGCGCTTCTCGTAATCGAGTACGTAGTGCGGAATACCGAGTGTCTCGCAGACGCGGCGGGCGTCATCGATGTCCTGCCCGGCACAGCAGGAACCGGCGCGGTGAACGGCAGCGCCATGATCGTAGAGCTGCAGCGTGATGCCGAGCACATCGTAGCCCTCGCGCTTCAAAAGGCCCGCAACGACAGAGCTGTCGACGCCGCCCGACATGGCGACGACAACGCGCGTATCTTCCGGCTTCTTGTCAAAATCCAGTGTATTCACGGGTGTTGCCAATTCAGTGCTTGTTTCGCTCCGCCTTTTGCCCTGCAAATGCGGCGAATTTTCCTGCTCTTCCGGCGGGTTCGTCCGCCGGGCTTCGTGGCCGTGGATATAGAAAGGATCAAGGTGTCGCGCAAGAGGCGGGGACTTGGCTCTGTTAACGCGGCGGTTCCATGCTCGGGTCAGAGAAGAGCGTACCGTAGAGGGTCCCTGCAAGCGTCTTCACCGCGACCACAATCCGGATCGCCGAAAGCGCTGCGATCAGGACGACGCTGAATGGGCCAAGCGGTGAGAATTGCGTCAGCCGGCCGATCAGCAATGTCGCCTTGGCGTAGCTGGACGTGTCGGTGGAGCTGCCTGGCAATGAAACCGTGGTCGGCGCCGTCGGCTCGCCGCCCTGTTGCCTAGGAACAATCGCAGCCGAAATTTGTTTCTAGTACAAGGAAACGAACGATGGGCGGCACCGCTCGGCCTCCTCGCCGACGAGCAAGCAATCAGCCAGTTACATTTCAAAAGGAGGTTCAATTGACTCTCCTGGAGCGTAAGCCCAACCAGGCGGACAGCATCGCACATGCGATCTGCCATGCGTGCGAACCGCTGCCCGACCCAGCTTACACAATTGAGTTCGGCGCCTTCTTCGATCCGTATATCGGCGGCTCGAAGGTTGTGCTGCTTGGCGAGGCATCTCACGGCACGGCTGAGTTCTACCAGGCGCGCACCGCGATCACGCGCAACCTCATCGAAAATCACGGCTTCAACATCGTTGCCGTCGAGGCCGACTGGCCCGACGCCGCTCGCATTGACCGGTATGTTCGTCATCGCAATGCGCGAGCACCCGATGCCGAGGCGTTTGTACGCTTTCCCGAATGGATGTGGCGGAACCGCGAGTTCGAGCAGTTCGTCTCGTGGCTCCGCAGCCACAACGAAAACCTGACGCCGGATCGGCGCATTGAGTTCCGCGGCCTGGATATCTACTCCCTGCACGGTTCTATCAAGGCTGTGCTCGATTATCTCCGGCGCGTCGACCCGGATGCGGCTGCGGAAGCACGACGCCGTTACGCATGTCTGACGCCTTGGCAGGAGCGGCCGGCAGGCTATGCCCGCGCCATCCGGTCCGGCGCGCAGGAGGAATGCGAACCGGCTGTCGTTGCCCAGTTGCAGGAACTGCTCGCCCGCGAACTCGACCATGCCGCCGAGGATGCCGAGGGCTTCCTGGACGTCGCCCAAAACGCGCGCATCGTCGCGACCGCCGAGCACTATTACCGGGCAATGTACCGCCATGGCAATGATGCCTGGAACCTGCGTGACAAACACATGTTCGAAACGCTTCAGAAGCTGGTGGAACACCGGCCGGAGGCAAAGGCAGTGGTATGGGCCCATAATTCGCACATCGGCAACGCCGCGGCCACCGCCATGGGCTGGGACGGCCAGTTCAACATCGGGGAACTTGCGCGCATCGCCTATGGCGACGAGGCACTGCTTGTGGGCTTCGGCACCGACCGGGGTACGGTGGCGGCGGCCGACGACTGGGATCAACCGGTGCAGATCAAAACCGTCACTCCGTCGCGTCCGGATTCCTATGAGCGTGTTTTCAGACAGACGGCCATACCGAGATCGCTCACCGATCTGCGGGTCGGCCGGGACGGAACGGTGCGCGAGACACTGTCGGATCGCCGCCTTGAGCGGGCCATCGGCGTGGTCTACCGGCCGGACACCGAATTCTACAGTCACTATTTCGAAGCCGTGCTTCCCGAACAGTTCGACTGCTACATATGGTTTGAAGAAGCGAAAGCTGTAACTCCGCTTTCGGCCGCTCGCCCGCAGGGCGTGCCCGAAACCTACCCCTTTGGGCTTTGACGATGCTGCACCCCTCACGCTTTCGCAATCGTGCCGACGCGGGCAGAAGGCTTGTGGAAGCCATCGGCCCCCGGAACGATGACCCGGTCGTCCTTGGTCTGCCCCGCGGCGGCGTACCGGTCGCCTTTGAGCTTGCCCGCGGTTTACAGGCGCCGCTCGATATCTTGCTGGTCCGCAAAATCGGCGCACCGGGTTATCCGGAATTCGCCATCGGTGCCGTGGTCGATGGAAAAAATCCGCAGCGCGTGATCAACGAAGACACGCTTTCCTATTGCGGAGCTTCGCTGGACTATTTCGAACGGGAGGCGGCGAGACAGTTGGAGGAAATCGAAAGACGTCGAAAGACGTATCTCGGCAACCGCACGCCGATCGATCTTGCAGGCCGGAGCGTCATTCTCGTTGACGACGGCATTGCCACCGGCGCATCGGTAAAAGCCGGATTGAAAGGGCTGCGGCAGGCAGGTGCGGGCCATGTCACACTTGCGATCCCTGTAGCGCCGCGAACGGTGATCGAGGAGCTGAAGAAGGAAGTCGACGAAGTGGTCTGCCTGTCCGCACCGGAAGATTTGCGGGCGGTCAGCCTTCACTACGAGGATTTCGACCAGACCAGCGACGAGGAGGTCACCGAGTTGCTCGCGAGAGCAGGACAAGGCGACCTCTCCAAAGGCTGAGGCGATTCACCGTTTCAGCTTCACCTCGCCATCCTCCTCGCCATTCCAGTAATGAAGGCGATCGGCATGCACCTTGATCATCGCGACGCCTTTTGTGTCGATGCCCTCCGTGAACCAGTTGTCGAGGTCATCCGTCCAGTGCTTTTTGAAAGCCTTCTTGTCGCGGATCACTTCGGCTATGCCTTCTACGGCGATGGAGAAAGCTTTCTTTCCCTGGAACGTCAGAGACACCTTGGGATCGCTCTCGATATCAGCGACCATGCGCGAAGCTTCCCATGTGAAATAGTAGGAGTCGCCGTCGTAATCGACGTCGCGATTATTGCTCATCGGCCGACCGGCGATGGCGCCGCCTTCGGTATGGGTGCACAACATCGCCATATCGATATCGCGCATCTTCTTGGAAATATCGGAAAGACTCATCTGTGGCATCGCTCTCTCCTCCTTGACTGGAAAGGAGAAACGATCTGCGGCGCTTTAAGTTCAGTGGTGCGCGTGCGTACACTGGCCGTGATCGGCAAGGACTTCGATGACCCGGCACTGATCGACCCGGCCGTGGCCGCAGCCTTCAACCATCATTTCCAGCTCAGCCTTCAAAGCCATGAGGCTGCGAATACGCTGCTCGACCTCGATGAGGCGCGCCTTGGCGATCGCATCGGCCGAAGCGCAAGGTTGATCGGGCTCGTCCTGCAGCGTCAGCAGGGTTCGAATGGCATCGACTTCGAAACCGAGCTCGCGCGCATGACGGATGAAGGCAAGCCGGCGGACATCAGCAGGCTCATAGGAACGCTGGTTACCCTCGCTGCGGCTCGGAGCGGCAAGCAGGCCGATGCTCTCGTAATAGCGGATTGTCGGAACTTTAACGCCGCTCTGGCGCGCCGCATCGCCGATCGTGATCTTTTTCATGATTTTCTTCTTGCACCTCTAGTCGCTAGAGCATGTAGGTAGAGAGCTGCTGAAGAACAAGGAAATCCGAAATGGCGGAAGCGGCACAGGCAAAATACAGAGTTGGCGGCATGGACTGCGCATCCTGTGCGGCCAAGATCGATACGGCCGTTCGCCGCATTGCCGGGGTCGAGGACGTTTCGGTCTCCGTGACCAGCGGCACGATGACCATCAGGCATGACGGGACCAGTGATCTGAAGGCGATCGAGAAGAAAGTGACCGGTCTCGGTTACTCGGTTGTGCCAATGCACGGGAAGACGCCGAACCATGACCATACTTTGCACGCCCATGGCCACGATCATGCCGGTCATCATCATGACCATTCCGATCATGAGCACGCGCACCCTGAAAGGGAAGCCGCAGAGCTGCATGGCCATGACCATGGATCGCTGAGTGGCTCTTGGTGGCAAAGCAAGAAAGGCCGCCTGACGATCCTGTCCGGAATGGCGCTCGTCGCCGCCTACGTTGTGGGTCATCTCTTGCCGGCAATCGCCCCCTACGCC
>NZ_JBNDHT010000162.1:0-13891 GCF_056755115.1 Rhizobium sp. SVR5-2C
CCTCTACACTGTGCGTGCCGTCGACCCGAAGGTCATGGGCGCGATGCGCATGATGGAGGAGAATGCGACGGAATACCGCTCGATGGAGGCGGGACGCGTTTCCCTACAGATCGCATTCGCTGTTCTCTATATCGGCTTTGCCTTGATCGTTCTGCTCGCGGCTATCTGGACGGCCATCGCCGTTGCCGACCGGATCGTTCGCCCGATCCGCTTGCTGATCACCGCTGCTGACAGCGTGGCCTCCGGCAATATGGACATTGTCGTGCCGGTGCATGCGGTTGACGGCGACGTTGCCAGCCTGTCCCGCACATTCAACAAGATGATCTCGGAAATCCGCACGCAGCGTGATGAGATTCTGGAGGCAAAGGACGAGGTCGACGATCGCCGCCGCTTTATCGAGGCTGTTCTGTCGGGTGTGACCGCGGCGGTGATCGGTGTCGCGAGCGACCGCCGGATCACGATCGTCAATAGCTCCGCCGAGACGCTGATGACGCTGTCTGCGCCCGACATGCTCGGTAAGCAGCTGAATGAAATTGCGCCCGAGGTCGATCAGGTTCTCACGGAGGCAGCGTCGCGCTATCGCGGTGACTTCCGCAAGCAGATTGCGCTTGTACGCGGCGGAACGGTGCGGACGCTCAGCGTGCAGGTTACCCGCGAGGAAGTTCGAGACACGAGAGATTCCTACGTCATAACGCTCGACGACATCACCGATCTCGTGATTGCGCAGCGCTCGACGGCATGGGGCGACGTGGCGAGACGCATTGCCCACGAGATCAAGAATCCCCTGACGCCGATCCAGCTCTCCGCCGAACGCATCCAGCGCCGCTACGGAAAGCAGATCAATCAGGACGACCGCACCGTCTTCGACCAATGCACCGACACGATCATCAGGCAGGTCGGCGATATCGGCCGGATGGTCGATGAGTTCTCCGCGTTTGCGCGCATGCCCAAGCCGACGAAAGAGCCGAGCGACCTTCGCGAGATCCTGCGTGATGCCGTCTTCCTGCGTGAGATGGGCAATGCCCATGTGACCTTCCTTCAGGAATTCGGCGACCAGCCGCTGAAGGGGCTGTTCGACAGCCGCATGCTGGGCCAGGCCTTCGGAAACCTGATCAAGAATTCGGTCGAAGCGATTGACGCCGTGCCGAGCGGAGAACGCGAGGAGCGCAAGGTTCTGGTGCGGGCGTCGCTGGATGAGGGACGGGACCGGTTCACGGTCGACGTCATCGACAATGGCCGCGGCCTGCCGGTGGAGAACAGGCACAGCATCCTGGAGCCGTATATGACCATGCGCGACAAGGGCACCGGGCTCGGGCTCGCGATCGTTAAGAAGATCATTGAAGAGCACGGCGGGCAGCTGGAACTGCACGACGCGCCCGCAGATTTCGACCAGGGAAGGGGAGCCATGATCCGCGTGCATCTGCCGCGCATCGACCAGACCCCGACGACCCCGGCATCAAGTGACAAGGAAAGTGTTTATGGCCTCTGATATTCTCGTCGTCGATGATGAGCACGATATCCGCGAGATCGTCTCCGGCATTCTCTCGGATGAAGGACACGAGACACGGACTGCGCACGATAGCGACAGCGCGCTCGCCGCGATTTCCGATCGCGCGCCGCGGCTGATCTTTCTCGATATCTGGATGCAGGGCAGCAAGCTCGATGGTCTTTCCTTGCTGGACGAGATCAAGGTCCGTCATCCGGATATCCCAGTCGTGATGATTTCGGGCCACGGCAATATCGAGACGGCTGTTTCCGCGATAAAGCGCGGCGCCTTCGATTTCATTGAAAAGCCGTTCAAGGCTGACCGCCTCATCCTGATCGCTGAACGCGCGCTGGAAAACTTGAAGCTGAAGCGCGAAGTGTCCGAGCTGAAGCGCCGGGCCGGCGATGCGGTTGAACTGATCGGTACTTCGGTTGCCGTTTCGCAGCTTCGCCAGACGATCGAGAAAGTCTCGCCGACCAATAGCCGCATTATGATTTCCGGCGCATCCGGCTCCGGCAAGGAGCTGGTGGCGCGCATGATCCATAAGAAGTCGGCGCGCGCCAACGGGCCATTCGTTGCGCTGAACGCTGCGAATATCACGCCTGATCGCATGGAAATCGCGCTTTTCGGCACGGAAGGCTCGCCCGGTCAGGCGCGCAAGGTCGGAGCGCTGGAAGAGGCCCATCGCGGCATCCTTTACCTTGATGAAGTCGGCGAAATGCCGCGCGAGACGCAGAACAAGATCCTGCGGGTGCTCGTTGACCAGCAGTTCGAGCGTGTTGGCGGTTCGAAGCGCGTCAAGGTGGACGTCCGCATCATCTCGTCGACGGCTTACAATCTCGAAAGCCGGATTGCCGAAGGCTGGTTCCGCGAAGATCTCTACCACCGCCTTGCGGTCGTTCCCGTTCGCGTTCCCGCGCTGGCGGAGCGGCGCGAGGACATCCCCTTCCTCGTCGATCAATTGATGCGTCAGATTTCCGAGCAGGCGGGCATTCGTCTGCGTCGTATCGGTGACGATGCGATGGCGGTGCTGCAGGCACATGACTGGCCGGGCAATATCCGCCAGCTGCGCAACAATATCGAGCGTCTGATGATCCTCGCGCGCTCGGATGGTCCGGACGCGCCGATCACTGCCGACATGCTGCCGACGGACCTCGGCGATATGCTGCCGAAGGTCTCCACCAAGAATGATTACCACATCATGACCCTTCCGCTGCGTGAAGCCCGCGAGATGTTCGAAAAGGATTACCTGATCGCGCAGATCAACCGTTTCGGCGGCAACATTTCGCGCACAGCGGAATTCGTCGGCATGGAACGCTCCGCGCTCCACCGCAAGCTGAAATCGCTCGGCGTCTGACTGCTGCCGGCGCGGATATATTGCGCCGGTCCCCTCGTCCATTGCCTCACAATCAGGTTTCCCATGCCGAGAATTTCCTACGTCAATGGTCGCTACGTACCGCACGCCGACGCAGCGGTGCACATCGAAGACCGGGGCTACCAGTTTGCCGACGGCGTCTACGAGGTTTGCGAGATACGCCACGGCTACATCGTCGACATGACCCGCCATCTTGACCGGTTGAACCGCTCGCTTGGCGAGTTGCGCATCGCCTGGCCGATGAGCCGCGAGGCGATGATCCATGTCATTCGCGAAACGGCGCGGCGGAACAAGGTGCGGAACGGCCTGTTCTATATGCAGGTGACGCGCGGCGTCGCCCGCCGTGACCATGTTTTTCCGGCCGAAGGCACCAAGCCCTCATTGGTCATCACAGCCAAGAGCACCGATCCGTCGGTCATTGCAAAGAAGAATGCAAACGGCATCAGGGCAATCACCGTTCCCGAGAATCGCTGGGATCGGGTCGACATCAAGACCGTCGGCCTTCTTTCCAATGCCATGGCCCGGCAGCAGGCGAAGGAAGCCGGCGCTCAGGAGGCGATCTATGTCGATGCCGACGGCTTGGTGACAGAGGGGGCTGCGACCAACGTCTGGATCGTCGATGCGGACGGCACGCTGATCACGCGGCCGGCCGAGCATGGCATCCTGCGCGGCATCACACGCACGACGCTGATGGATGTCGGGGCGAAGCTCGGCCTCCGAATCGCCGAGCGCAACTTTACGGTTGCGGAAATGCTTGCGGCGCGGGAAGTTTTTGTTACGGCCGCCACAAGCATTTGTTTTCCCGTGGTTTCCGTCGACGGAAGCACCATTGCCAACGGCCATCCTGGCACGATCTCGCAGAATATCCGCGAAGCCTTTTTCGACGTTGCGGAAAAGATTGCGATTTGATACCAAGATTTGCTAGGCGGAAGGGATGAGGGTTACCAGCCGCCTTGCAGGAGATGTTGATCAATATTCACCGGCACGATCAAGCCGGCAATAAAGAAAGAAGCGGCGCGATGGCGGAACGTTCTCAGAATCTGCAGGACTTATTTCTCAATACTGTTCGCAAACAAAAGATTTCTCTCACAATTTTTTTGATTAATGGTGTAAAGCTCACGGGCGTTGTCACTTCTTTCGACAATTTCTGCGTTCTACTTCGCCGTGACGGGCATTCGCAACTCGTGTATAAGCATGCGATCTCGACGATCATGCCGGGCCAGCCGATGCAGATGTTCGAGAGCGAAGAAGCAGCGTCCTAACAGGATCAGCCGTCATTTCGACACGTGATACCAAGAATGATTCGATCATCCCGGAGCATCAGAAACTTCGGGATGACATGCGAGCGACCGTCGTCGTTCCTGTACTAAAGCAGGCGCGGGGCAAGGCCGCGCCCCTTGATGGCGCCGCGACCCGCTCGCCGGAGAGCCGCGTCGAGGAAGCGACGGGTCTTGCGGAAGCAATCGATCTTGATGTCGTTAGCGGCTTCATCGTGCCGATCGCCGATCCGCGCCCGGCAACGCTGCTCGGCACCGGCAAGATCGAGGAGATCAAGGCGCAGCTGGATGCGAATGATTCCGGCCTGGTGATCGTCGATCACCCGCTGACGCCGGTACAGCAGCGCAATCTGGAAAAGGAATGGAACGCCAAGGTCATCGACCGGACGGGCCTCATTCTTGAAATCTTCGGCCGGCGCGCCTCCACGAAGGAAGGCACGCTGCAGGTCGATCTTGCGCATCTGAATTATCAAAAGGGCCGTCTGGTCCGCAGCTGGACCCACCTTGAACGCCAGCGCGGCGGCGGCGGTTTCATGGGCGGCCCCGGCGAAACGCAGATCGAAGCCGACCGTCGTCTGCTGCAGGATCGAATTATCAAACTGGAGCGCGAGCTGGAGCAGGTCGTGCGCACACGCCAGCTTCACCGGGCCAAGCGCAAGAAGGTGCCGCATCCGATCGTGGCGCTGGTCGGCTATACCAACGCCGGCAAATCGACGCTCTTCAATCGGATTACGGGGGCAGGGGTTCTGGCGGAAGACATGCTCTTTGCCACGCTCGATCCCACGCTTCGCCGCATGAAGCTGCCGCATGGCCGCACCGTCATCCTGTCCGACACCGTCGGCTTCATCTCTGATCTGCCGACGCATCTTGTCGCCGCTTTCCGCGCGACGCTCGAAGAGGTGCTGGAGGCCGATCTGATCCTCCATGTGCGTGATATGTCGGATGCCGACAATCAGGCGCAGAGCGCGGACGTCCTGCGCATCCTGAACGACCTCGGCATCGACGAGGCCGAGGGCGCCAAACGCATCATCGAAGTCTGGAACAAGATCGATCGCCTGGAACCGGAAACGCACGACGCGATGGTCCAGAGGGCCACGGGCGCAGAGAACGTCGTCGCCGTTTCGGCGATCAGCGGCGAAGGTATCGATGGCCTGATGCAGGAAATCAGCAAACGGCTTTCCGGTGTCATGACCGAGACGACGATCCGGCTGCCGGTGGACAAACTGGCGCTGCTGCCATGGCTCTACGAGCATGCGATCGTTGACGGCCGCGAAGACAATGAAGACGGCACTGTTACGCTGGACCTTCGACTTTCGGAATCCGAGGCCGCGGAGCTGGAAAGGCGGATGGGCCACGGACCCAAGCCGCCGCGTGAGGATTGGGAACGGTAGGCCGCCGTCAGTAGACGAGTGGGACGAGCCTGTATCTGACCCGTTCGCAATAGGCGCCGTATCCAGAAAGATCGGCGGACAGGTACTTCTCTTCGTCCAGCAACCGCGTCACCAGCCCACCTAGCAGGAACGGCACCACGATCAGTCCCCACCATGATCCGAGGCTGAGTGGCGCGCCGAGGAAAATCAACAGGCCGGCCGTGTACATCGGGTGCCGCACGATGCCGTAGAGACCATTCGTTACGACGGTCTGACCCTTCGCGATGCCGATTGTAGCCGAGGCGAAGGAATTCTGCCGAAAGACGAACAGGCAGCCCACAAAACCGAGAGCGGTTAGAAGATTTCCGGCGATGACGAGCACGATCGGCATGGAAGAGCCCGCGAAGCGATGCTGCAATCCGGAAGCCGCATAGAGAGCCAGCATCGCGACGCTGTTGAATGCCTGAATACGCTTCTGCGCCGGCTGCTGCTCCGAAGCTGGCCCGGAGTTCAGCCGCCGTTCGGCAAGCCTGGGGTTGTACTTCGCGAGATATGCGCCGATGGCGCCGGTCCACACCGTGAAGTTTGCGAGGTAGACCCAGGCTTGCCAGTAGTCGAACGTGCCAGAGCAGGCAAATATCAGCGCCGCCAGGAAGATTATGAATAGCGCTGTGCTCCGGGTAAGGCGGGCGCCGAGCCCGGTCGGTCTCTCCTCCATGTCACGCTCCCGATCTCTTTGTTGTCGGCAGCACCGCGGCGGGCGCGACAAGCCTTCGACCGAGCGTGATGAGGTCGATAAGGACCGACGCTAGCCGATTTGCCGCTCGATCGCCTTGGCCGCCTGCCAGATCTCCTCCATCCGCTCCAGCGATGCGGCTTCCAGCATTTCGCCTTCTGCTTCAAGAGTCGTCTCGATGTGATTGAACCTGCGTCGGAATTTCGTATTCGTGCCGCGAAGCGCCTGCTCGGGATCAGCTTTGACATGCCGGCCGATATTGGCGATGGCGAAGATCAAGTCGCCGAGCTCGTCGCTGACCTTCGCCTGATCGCCATCCTTCAGCGCCGCGCGCAGCTCTTGGATTTCCTCCTCGATCTTGTCGAGGATCGGTTCCGGCGCGGACCAGTCGAAGCCCACCGTTGCAGCGCGTTCCTGCAGTTTCAGCGCTTCGGTGAGCGCCGGAAAGCTGCGCTGCACGGAACCGAGAAAACCTGCTTTGAAATCCTCGGAGAGGCCGCGCTTTGCCCGCCGCTCCGCGCGCTCGCGTTTCTCTGCCTGCTTGATGTCGTCCCACTGCTTCTTCACAAGTTCCGGCGTATCGGCATCGGATCGCGCAAAGACATGCGGGTGGCGCCGGATCATCTTGCGGGTGATGGCTTCGACGACGTCACCGAAGGAAAATTCGCCGGCCTCCTCGGCCATGCGCGCGTGGAAGACCACCTGCAGCAGCAGGTCGCCGAGTTCCTCGCAGAGATCGTCCATGTCGTTGCGTTCGATCGCGTCGGAAACCTCGTAGGCTTCCTCGATCGTGTAGGGCTTAATGGTCTCGAAGGTCTGGACGACGTCCCAGGGGCAGCCGGCCTCGGGATCGCGCAGGGCCGCCATGATCTCGATCAGGCGCGAAATGTCTTTGGAAGCTTCCATGATGGCTCAGTTCAGTGGGATCTCGTTGGCGTTTTTCGACGCTTGATAGGTATTCGACAGGGCATCGTAGCGTGCCCTGATGCGGGCAGTCTGTGCCTTGAGGCTTTCTTTTAAGTCAGGCTCTTCGGTTTCGACAAGGTCGGCAATGGCAAAGCTGCTCCAGAAGGCATTCTGCCGCCGGTAGCCGCCTGGCTCAAGGCCGAAGACCTCTTTCAGAATCTTGAGATCGTGCGGGATGGCGAAGCTGTCGCGCGAATCTTCATGGCTGAAGAAGTAATAGAAATTGTCGAAGCCGGCCCAGGTGATTGCCGACATGCACATGGTGCACGGTTCGTGCGTCGACAGGAAGATCAGATCCCTGGTTGGCGGCTTGTCGTTCAGTTCGTAGAATCGCTTCAGCGTATGCACTTCGCCATGCCAGAGAGGGTTCTCGAGCTCGTTGTTGGTTTCCGCCACGACGAGCGAAAGATCGGATTTGCGCAGGATCGCGGCCCCGAAGACCTTGTTGCCCGAGGCGACGCCAAGCTCAGTCATCTGCAGGATATCCTGTTCCATCACGTCGAGCAGGCGCGGCGCGATCGTTTTTGACGGCATGGCTTTCTCCTTCTGCCCAAACTCTATCCCGCCCGGCCTCGAAGAAAAATGCCGAAATGCCAGGTGGACGTTTTTGACCACAAGCTTTATATTGCAGTGCAGCGACAACGGCGTCGCTCGGGCGACTTTTCTCAAATCCGTGGCATGCAGGCAAAAGAATACGCGGTCAGCGTAGGCTTTCGAATTTCTGTTTCTTCAACGTCTTGCCCCTTACGGGCATATTGGCGCAACTTCGAAGTGGAATGATAATGCCTTCCAAGAGCGAACAACTATCGGTGTTTCCCGCCTTCTTCCGTGTGGAAGGTCGCGCAGCAGCCGTTTTCGGTAACGGGGACGAGGCCTTTGCGAAGGTGCGCCTGCTCATGAACACGCAGGCGCGGATCGTTGCCTATGCCGATCGCCCGGAGGCGGATTACCACGCGTTCCTGATTGCAAACCGCATCGAGACCGTCAGGGCTTCGTTCTCGCCGGAGCAGGTCGAAGGTGCCACACTCGTTTTTGCCGCGACTGGCGATACGGCTGCGGACCGCGCCATCGTCGATGCAGCGCGCGCTGCCAGAATTCCCGCCAATGCCGTCGATCAACCCGATTACTGCGATTTCTTCACGCCGGCGCTCGTCAACCGCGCTCCGGTCGCGGTTGCGATCGGCACCGAGGGCGCGGGTCCGGTCCTTGCGCAAATGATTCGTGCGCAGATCGATCAGTTGCTTGCGCCGTCGCTCGGCCGTCTCGCCGAGTTAGCGACAAGCTACCGCAAGACAGTCGAGCAGCTCATTCCGCGCGGCGTCTCGCGCCGGGTCTTCTGGCGCCGGTTCTTCTCCGGCCCTGTCGCCGATGCGGTCGCCAACGGCAATCTGCCGGAAGCGCGCCGTGCTGCCAGCAACCTGCTGCAGGCGACGGGTAAAGTCGAAGGACGCGTCTGGCTCGTCGGCGCCGGTCCGGGCGCCGAAGATCTGCTGACGCTGCGCGCCCAGCGCGTGATGATGGAAGCCGACGTCATCGTTTTCGATGCTCTGGTGCCGCAGACGATCGTCGACATGGGCCGCCGCGACGCCGAGCGTCTTTCCGTCGGCAAGCGCAAGGGCTGCCATTCGAAGTCGCAGGAAGAGATCAACGATCTGCTGGTCCAGCTTGGCCGCGAAGGCAAGCGTGTCGTGCGCCTGAAGTCCGGCGATCCGCTGATCTATGGCCGTGCGGGCGAGGAAATGGCGGCGCTGCGAGCCGCCGGTATTGCCTATGAGGTTGTTCCGGGCATCACGTCGGCATTTGCTGCGGCGGCCGATTTCGAGCTGCCGCTGACCTTGCGCGGTGTTGCATCCTCGCTGGTCTTCACGACCGGCCATGACCTGACTGGCGACGTATTGCCCGATTGGGCAAGCCTTGCCGTGTCCGGTGCAACGATTGCCGTCTATATGGGCCGCACCGTTGCCGCGTCCGTTGCCGAACGGCTGATGACGGCGGGCATTCCGGCTGAGACCACCGTTGCCGTCATCGAAAATGCCAGCCGTCGCGATCGCCGTCTGCTGCATGGCATTCTGCGCGATCTTCCCGACCTGCAGCATCGTGACGAGTTGACGGGCCCCGTCATGGTCATTATCGGCGATGCGGTTGCAGGCGCCAATTTCGAACTGTCCGAACCGCTCGTGCGCCATGCGGCGACGGCGGCGGAATTTGCAAGGAGCTAAAGATGGTCGACAAGGTTCTGACCGCCAACAGGCTGACGGACGGCGTAGCCGTATGGCTGAACGCCGGGGGCGAATGGGTGACATCGCTGCAGGAGGCGCTGGTCGCCCGGCACGCCGAGGCCGAGGCCGCTCTGGAAGAGATCGGCAAGAAATCCTACGCGGACAACAAGGTCGTTGATGTGGCCGTCGTCGAAGTCCAGGAGACCACCGGCGTGCTCTGGCCGCTCCGCCTTCGTGAGCGCATCCGCGCCCAGGGTCCCACCATGGAATATGCGCCGGGTTACAAGCCGGCCGATCCCGAATTCATCGCAGTCTGAGGAAGCCGATGTACCGTTACGACGAATTTGACCACGCCTTTGTCACCGAGCGTGTTGCGCAATTCCGCGATCAGGTTGAGCGCCGTCTTTCCGGTGAGCTCGCCGAGGACGCATTCAAGCCGCTGCGCCTGATGAACGGCGTCTATCTGCAGCTTCATGCCTACATGCTGCGCATCGCCATCCCCTACGGCACACTGAGCTCGCGCCAGCTGCGGATGCTTGCCCACATCGCCCGCACCTATGATCGCGGCTACGGCCATTTCACGACCCGCCAGAACCTGCAGTTCAACTGGCCGAAGCTTTCCGAGATTCCGGATGCCTTGGCCGATCTCGCGACCGTCGAGATGCATGCGCTGCAGACGTCCGGCAACTGCATTCGCAACGTCACTGCCGACCATTTTGCCGGCGCTGCTGCCGACGAGGTCGCCGACCCGCGGCCCTATGCGGAGATCCTGCGCCAGTGGTCGTCGGTGCATCCTGAATTCTCCTACCTGCCGCGCAAGTTCAAGATTGCCGTCACGGGTGCCGAGCGTGACCGCGCCGCGATCCAGGTTCATGACATCGGCCTGCACCTGAAGAAGAACGACAAGGGCGAGCTCGGTTTTGCCGTATATGTCGGCGGTGGCCAAGGCCGTACGCCGATGGTTGCCAAGCTGATCCGCGATTTCCTGCCGGAAGAGGACCTGCTGTCCTACACGACCGCGATCGTGCGCGTTTACAATCTGCACGGCCGCCGCGACAACAAGTACAAGGCTCGCATCAAGATCCTGGTCCACGAAACCGGCGCCGAGGAACTGGCGCGTCAGGTTGAGGCCGAGTTCGCGCAGTTGAAGGATACCGAGCTGAAGCTGCCGGAAACAGACGTTCAGGCGATCGCGGCCTACTTTGCACCGCCCGCGCTTCCCGAACGCGCCGAGGGCTGGGAGAACCTTGCCCGCTGGAAGAAGGCCGACCCCGCTTTCGCCCGTTGGGTGCAGCAGAATGTCGCCCCGCACAAGAACCCCGACTACGGCATGGTGACGATCTCGTTGAAGCCGATCGGCGGCATCCCTGGCGACGCGTCTGATTCCCAGATGGATGCGATTGCCGATCTTGCCGAGGAATATGCCTTCGACGAGATCCGCGTCAGCCACGAACAGAACCTAATCCTGCCGCATGTGGCGCTTGCCGATCTTGAGGCCGTCTATCGCGGCCTGGTCGGCATCGGTCTTGCCGAAGCCAATGCCGGCCTCATCACCGATATCATTGCCTGTCCGGGGCTGGACTATTGCGCGCTCGCCAATGCGCGTTCGATTCCCGTCGCACAGGAAATCTCCAGGCGTTTCGGCTCGCCCGAGCGTCAGGCTGAGATCGGTGAGCTGAAGATCAAGATCTCCGGCTGCATCAATGCTTGCGGGCATCACCACGTCGGCCATATCGGCCTGCTTGGCGTCGAAAAGAAGGGTGCCGAACTTTACCAGATCACGCTTGGCGGTTCCGGTGATGAGCACACCTCGATCGGCGAAATCATCGGCCGCGGTTTCGCGCCGGATCGGGTCACCGACGCGATCGAAACGATCGTCGACACCTATCTCGGGCTCCGCCAGAGCCCATCGGAAACCTTCCTAGCCGCCTATCGCCGCGTCGGACCGCAGCCCTTCAAGGATGCGCTCTATGGTGCGGCTGCGGAAGCGGCTTGAGGAGACGACGATGACGAAGATCTGGAGAGAAACGGGTTTTGTCGCCAACGATCCGTGGGTGATCGAAACGGACGAAGTCAAGGCCACCGGCGACCAGCAGCCGCTGCTTAGCCTCGACGAGCTGATCGCGAAGGCCGAGGCGAGCAATGATGTTGGCCTCGGCGTACTGATCAAGCCGGCCGACGACGTGCGCAGGCTTGAGCCATACCTCTATCGCCTCGAGATCGTTGCGGTCGCGTTCCCGGCGTTCAACGACGGGCGTGCCTTCAGCCACGCCTCGCTGCTCCGCCAGCGGCTGGGCTACACCAATGAGCTGCGCGCCGTGGGCGACATTCTGATCGACCAAATCCCGCTGATGTTGCGCGTCGGCGTCGACAGTTTTGCCGTCACGAACGAGACTGCGCTGAAGCGGCTGGCCGAAAACCGCCTGCCGGGAATTCCGCATCATTATCAGCCGGCTGTGCGTGACGCCGAGGCTGGCAAGGGCTATAGTTGGCGCCGTCAGGCGAAGCCGGCCGCGTGAGGCCGGCTCGCCGTCATCTGATGACGGAAGCGATGCAATGAAACATTTCGAAGTGGCGGTGATCGGCGGCGGTCTCGCCGGGATGGTGGCCGCGGTCGCGCTTGCCCGCGGCGGCCGCAACGTGGCGCTGATTGCCCCGCCTTCACCACAGGAAGACCGGCGCACGACGGCGCTGATGGATCAATCGATCCGCTTCCTCGATCGTCTTGCGCTATGGGACAAGCTGCGGCCCGAGGCAACACCGCTCACCAGCATGCGTATTGTCGACGGTACGAACCGACTGCTGCGCGCGCCGACCACGACCTTCCGGGCGGCTGAAGTAGACCTCAATGCTTTCGGCTATAACCTCTCCAACAGGGCGCTGGGCCGGGTGCTCGAGGCCGCCGCAGCTGCCGAAGGCAATATCACCCGCTTCACCGCCTTTGCCGAAAGCATCGATGTCGGCGAAGACGCCATTTCCATTACACTGGCAGACGCCGAGACCGTTCCGGCTGATTTTGCCGTCGGCGCCGACGGCCGCAACTCGAAGCTCCGCGAGACGGGCGGCATCGGTGTTCGCAATTGGTCCTACCCGCAATCGGCCGTGGTGCTGAATTTCAGCCACGCCCTGCCGCATGAGAATACCTCTACCGAGTTTCACACCGAGCATGGGCCCTTCACGCAAGTGCCGCTGCCGGGTAACCGGTCGAGCCTCGTCTGGGTTCAGGACCCACAGGAAGCCGCCGCGAAGGCGGACTTGCCGCTTGAGGATCTGAGCCGCGCGGTCGAGGAGCGAATGCAGTCGATGCTCGGCAAGGTGAGCGTCGAGGAAGGGGTTCAGGTCTGGCCGCTTTCAGGCATGATGGCGCATCGTTTCGGCAAGCGGCGGATGGCGCTGATCGGCGAAGCCGCGCACGTCTTCCCGCCGATCGGCGCACAAGGCATGAACCTCAGCCTGCGCGACATCATGGCGCTGACGGATATTCTCTGCGACCGGGCCGAACTGCCCGTCCCGGCTGATTCGGGCGACCGGTTCGACCGCAAGCGCCGCGCCGATATCATGAGCCGGACGCTCAGCGTCGATCTCCTCAACCGGTCGCTGCTGTCGGATTTCCTGCCGGTGCAGATGCTGCGCGCCGCCGGTCTCCATTTCCTATCGGCGATCCCTCCGCTTCGCGGCATCGTCATGCGGGAGGGCATCGAGCCCGGCCGCGGCTTCCGCGATATTCCGGCTGCGTTCCGGGA
Organism: Rhizobium sp. SVR5-2C; assembly: GCF_056755115.1. Classification (NCBI taxonomy): domain Bacteria; kingdom Pseudomonadati; phylum Pseudomonadota; class Alphaproteobacteria; order Hyphomicrobiales; family Rhizobiaceae; genus Rhizobium; species Rhizobium sp. SVR5-2C. The sequence goes on from NZ_JBNDHT010000162.1 coordinate 13,173, forward strand.
AAAGCTACGCCGGAAGAAAGCCTGACTTGATCGCGATCAGGAACAGCGACACCGTCATGACGGAAAGCGCCGTCGTGATCAGGATCGTCGCGGAGGCGCGCTCTTGCCAGACATGGTATTGCTGGCCGATGACGAAGACATTCGTTGCCGTCGGCAGCGAGGCGAGCAGCATCGCGGCATAGATCCAGACCGGCTCGAACCCGCCGACGAGCGTCAGCGCCGAATAAACCACGAGCGGATGGACGATCAGCTTCGCCGGAACGATGTAGCCGATTTCCGCCGGAACGCGTTTCAGCGGCCTGAGCGCCAGCGTTACACCCATCGCAAAGAGAGCGCAGGGCGCCGCCGCCTGCGCCAGATAGTCGACGAGCTGCCGGAGCGCCGGAGGCTGGTCGAAGTGCAGCACGGCGGCAAGAAATCCGGCAGCAGTCGAAAGAATGAAGGGATGCAGGGAAACCTTCCTGACGATGTCGGCGGCGATCTGCCCGCGTGGACGCTGGTCGTCGCCCGCTGCCGCCATCATCGCCGGGGCGACAATGAAATGCATAGCATTTTCCACGCAGACGATCAGCGCGACCGGGACGGCGGCGCTTTCGCCGAAAGCGAGCAGCGCCAGCCCGGGCCCCATGTAGCCGATATTGCCATACGCTCCGGCGAATGCCTGGATCGTCGACTCATCCATCCGGTTCTTTCTGATCCGGCGGCCGACGATGTAGATG
>NZ_JBNDHT010000163.1:0-13793 GCF_056755115.1 Rhizobium sp. SVR5-2C
ATCCGAAGGGAGCTGGCTGCCGGCAAGCTTGTAACCGCCCTTGATGCATTTTCAATCCGCGAAGCGAACGTTTACGCCGTCACGAGCGGCCATATGCTCAGTCAGCGGGTTATCGCGTTTATGGAGTTTCTAGAACAAGAATTGCTGGAGGGCTCGCAAGTACCATGAATTGGATATGTACTATCGATGAGGAATTCAACCCAACCTCCGTCGGCGGCGAACCCAGGCGGCACATTTGCCTGATCTTTGCAGCAGAGGGAACTTGACCGTTAGCTGCGTCGCCTCGTCATCCTCGGGGGGCGATGCGAACTCAATGGTAAGTTCCGCCAGGTGCGACGCTATTCCGGCAATCCGGCGTCGTGGAGGGCGCCGCCGAGTGTTGACGCAAGCTCGGGTGCACAGTTTACGCCGGCGAACTGACGGCCGTAGCGAAAGGAAGGCTGAAGCTCAAGCACCCGCGCCGCGGCGGCTCGTGCTTCGTTCAGCCGGCCAAGTTTCGCCAGCGCGGCAGCCAGCTGCACATAGGTGATGCTGTGTGCAGGATTGGCTTGAACGGACTTGTAAGCCGCGCGACAGCTATCCTCGTATCGGCCACGCAGCAAATGGCTCATTGCCTGCGCGTCGAACGCCGCCCACGCCCACGAATCAAACGGGCTTAGCCGCACGCCTCGTTCGCTCCATTCTATCGCTCGCTCGGCCTCTCCACTCCAGCCGAGCAGATGACGAACCTGTTCCAGGAGTTTAGTCAGGCCGATAGTTCCACCACCCGCAAGTACGGCGGCACTGGGCTAGGGCTTGCCATCAGCCAACGCCTGTGCCGCGCGATGGATGGCGAGATCACTGTGGACAGCACTCCCGGCATCGGCACCAGGTTCACGGTGTGGCTGCCGTCGGCAATCGACGTAGGCCCCACGATGGAGCAGCCGGCCCCTGGCGCCGGGGTCGCCGCTGATGATCGTGTTCGCCCCGTCTCGAACGTGGTCCTCGTCGTTGATGACGATGAGGCGGTGCGGGACCAGATGCGCCGGTTTCTCGCCCGCGTGGGTTGCGATGTAGTGACCGCCAAGGACGGTGCGGAAGGGCTTAAACTGGCCCGGCAGGTGAAGCCAGCGCTCATCACGCTTGACGTGCTGATGCCGGGCTGCGACGGCTGGAGCGTCCTGCAGGAACTGAAGGCGGATCCTGAGCTCGCGAATGTCCCTGTCGTGATGCTCACCATGGCCGATGAGAGGAACCGGGGGTACGCGCTCGGTGCAGCCGATTACATGGTTAAGCCGATCGAGCGCGACACGCTCCGGAAACTAATCACGAAATTCTGGTCCGGCGCGCCTGGCCCAGCGCTTCGTGTTCTGATCGTCGAGGATGATGAGAACACGCGCCAGCAATGGTGTCGCATATTGAGCACAGAGGGTTGCGACGTGGACGAGGCCGAGAATGGCCGGGTAGCGCTGGAACGGCTCATCCGCGCGACTCCGGACCTCATCATTCTCGACCTCATCATGCCGGAAATGGACGGCTTCGAGTTTCTCATCGAACTGCGCAAGCAACCCGCCTACAACGCGGTGCCGGTCGTGGTCGTGACGGCGGCGACCCTCAGCGAGGAAGACCACCGGCGCCTGAACGGTGGCATCGAGCGCGTGCTCGCCAAGACCGCCTTCAGCCGTAACGAGCTTCTGGAGGAATTACGCAAGATGGTTGCAAGATATATTCCCAAACGAAACTCGCCTGACAAGGATCGCCGTGATGGTTAGGATCCTCTATGTCGAGGACAATGAGGACAACATCTACATGCTGTCCGCGCGGCTAAGACGCAAAGGCTACGAGGTGATCGTCGCCACCGATAGCGATCAGGGCGTGGCGCGTGCGCGATCGGATGCGCCGGCGCTGATCCTGATGGACTTAAGCCTTCCCGTCCTCGACGGCTGGGGGGCGACAAGACGTCTCAAGGCATTCGCTGAGACGCGGGGTATTCCCGTGATCGCGCTCTCGTCGCACGCGATGGCTGGCGACCGCGAAGCAGCACTGGCAGCCGGGTGCGATGACTTCGATACCAAGCCGGTCGACTTCGCGCGCCTGCTTGCAAAGATCAAGGCCCTGCTCCCAAAGGAGTCGATGCCATGAGTGAGGTTGGACCTGCCCTCCTCGTCGTCGATGATAACGAGGACAATCGCTTTACGCTGACTGAGCGGTTGAAGCGAGAAGGCTACGGAAACGTGGCATCCGCCGGCAATGGACGGGAGGCGCTCGAAATGCTGGCAACGAGACCGTTCGATGTCGTGCTGCTCGACATTACGATGCCGGAAATGGACGGCTACCAGGTGCTTGAGCACCTGAAGGCCGACACAACGCTGCGCAACATTCCGGTTGTCATGATATCGGCGGTCGATGAGATCGACAGTGTGGCGCGCTGCATCAGCCTCGGCGCCGAGGATTATCTGGCCAAACCGTTCAACGCGGTTCTCCTGCGCGCCCGCGTGGCCGCGTGCCTGGAAAAGAAGAAGCTGCGCGACCAAGAAGCGGTATACACGCAGCAAATCGAAAACGAAAAGCGCCGAGCGGACGAGCTTCTGTACGCCATCCTACCCGCCGGCGCGGTGCGCGAGCTCAAAGCGACCAATGAGGTCCGGCCCCGCCGCTACAACGAGGTCGCGGTGCTATTCTGCGATATCGTTGGCTTCACAGCCTATTGCGATGAGAATCCGCCGGAGAACGTGGTGGAGGATCTTCAGGCGCTGATCGGCGAATACGAACGAATCGTCCGTCAGCATGGGATGGAGAAGATCAAGACTATCGGCGACGCCTTTATGGCTACGGCCGGCCTGTTTGATCGCATGCCAGATCCGGTTTTTGCCAGCTTGCAATGCGGACTCGACATGGTGACAGCATCACGTCGCATCGAGCCCAAATGGGAGGTGCGAGTCGGCGTTCATTTCGGTCCAGTTGTGGCGGGAATCATCGGGCACCGGCAATTCGTGTTCGACCTGTGGGGCGACACGGTAAATATGGCCTCCCGGATCGCAGCCCATGCTAGCCCTGCACTGTAGCGACCAGCGGGGCCACGTGGCATCGCATTCGCGAGCGGGGTCGCGGGCGCTCCCTGGGCTTCGTAGAAATCAAGGGCAAGGGTCGGATCGAACTGATCGAATGCCAGGAACTTCGTTGAGGGAACCGGAACAATCCTAGCCACCTGCCAGCGGCAAGCGTCGCCGTGGGATGCCACCCCTTGTCGTAGCGATGGAAGTTGACGGCCCGGGCGATCCGCGTCTCGGTTTCGAACCCGGTCAGGAATGCGAGGAGGAAGTCGCGCCCATTCCCTCCCCGACCCTCGGCAAGGGCCTGAAGGGCGGCAAGCACCGGCGCAGTCGGATGACCGCCCATGGCAATGTTGACGTCGTCGAAGTCCAGAGCATGGGCCGACGCGCCGTTGATCAGTGCTGCCGAGAGCAGGTCGAGCTTTTCGGTTCTTCCGTACAGGGAGATCGTGCCGCGGCTGGTGAGGCCTGGCGTGGCGCATGTTGGGTTAAGCCTCGCGGTGGTGCAGAGGCGGTGTGTGTATTCAGCCTTGACGGTAGTCGCTACCGCACCGGGACCTTGCAATGCTTTCAGTGTTCTAGCCGTTGGGATTGCGTGGCGTGGTTTGCTGCTTTGCCCCTCCTTACCCTTTGGAAGGCCGCGCAATCCCAAATCATCAATTGATGACTTGATGGCCCCGGTTGGCGCTCTAACTATTTTAGGGCTGTTACCCAAAGCACGGCCATGATGGCCACGGCGCCATTCAAGATCCAACCTACCCCGGCACCGTGGTCAGAGACCCGACCGCGCGGCAGCCAACCTGTTCAACAATGCGAAGACGAATACCGGTGCCGTGCGGTCTGTTGCCCGTACAGGTTCGGGAGACGTCAATGAGTGAGCCTGATCGCTATTCTGGAAAACCGCCGAAACGCAGCATCGGAATATGGATACTGATTGCGATGGGAGTGTTAGCGCTTCCTGTAGCGTGGCTGTTCGGCTTCGTGGCTAGCCTTGCTTTAACCGGTTTTTTGGTGCGGGGGTACGGTAGCAGACCGAAGAGCGACTTTATTTGCCGTGTCAGGCATAAAAACGTACTGTTGTTGATCGGTCTCATAATTCAACCGGGTGCCCGGCCGATTGGGAGACAATCTGCTCTTACCTTAATGTGTAGAAAAGCAGGGACCCTCGAGGGTTGTGCTGCAAATTCTAGAATGCGCGCACGATCCGGCGGGTTCTGCCCCTTTTCAGAGTACAGCAGCCAGGATATCGAACTGCTCGGCAAGCGATGGGGCTGGGTTACAGGCGTAACGCGCTTGCCGTTTGCGCATCATGTGAATCATCTCAATGCCTGCAAGCGTAGCAGTCGCGCTAGAGCGGTTCAGCTTTTCACGGAATCGCGGAACCGCTTTATCTCTTTGTTTTTACGCAATTCCGGACGGAAAACCGCTGCGCACTTTTCCTGGAATTGCTCTGGCGAAGGACTTGAAGCCGAGCATTGGCCTGACACGCCGCTTGATCCGCCGGTGATCCTGTTCGATGCGGTTATTCAGCTATTGGCTCTGCCGGATGCGGATCGGCTTCAGCCTGCGCCGCGTGCGATCCTGCAAGCGGCTTGTCGTATCGCAGGAAACGAGGGCTTCCCTGTTGGTTTGGCTGCCATCGATGACGATACGTTCGGGTCGGCCGTGGCGGTCGAACGCCTTCCTAAAGAAGCGCTTGGCAGCCGACAAGTCCCGATGTTCGCTGAACCAGAACTCGACGGTGTCACCGACGCTGTCGATGGCGCGATAGAGATACATCCATCGGCCCCGAACCTTAATGTAAGTCTCGTCGGCATGCCACTTTCCAGTAACGGCACGCTTGCGTTGGTTGAAGCGCTCTATCAGCAAGGGCGAGGAATGCACGACCCGGCGATGGATCGTTGAGTGGTCGACAAGGATGCGGCGTTCGGCCATCATTTCCTTCAGATCCCGCAGGCTCAGGCCCTTAGCCAAATGCCAACGCACGCACAATAAAATCACAGACTGATTGAAGTGGCGGCCTTTGAACATTCGAAATCCTCCGGAAAATACGGGAGATCAATGCCACGGCAACTGTAACTGACAAGTTTGACGGAACCCTTCGATCCGGTGATCTAGCCCTAATTGATTATTGACGAGCAGGCATTACCAGAGCTTTGATTTTCGTGCTGTAGCGTCAAGCACAGCACCGCGCCACGGCATCCGGTCGGCGCCCCGACCCGGAGAAGTGGTACGCGACGGGGCTCGCCATTCTGACACGTTTGGGCGAGCCCTGGTCGTATTAAGGCCGAACAATCGGCGTTCTCCACAAGGTCTTGTTTGCCCTTCCTTGAGCATCATCGAGCTTGCTGCTCAACACCTCGACGCGGGTCGCGACCTTGTTGATACTCTCGATCGCGGTGTCTAGTTTCCCCCCGAGGGATTCCACGACGCGATCCACGCGCGCGTTTGCCGCCTCGATCCCTTTCTTGTTTTCCGCCGTCGCCTCCAGAGCTCTCGTCACTTGGAATGGAAGCCGCGGTATTTTGCGATACCTGCTGGTGGGTGTCGTCGAGAACCTTCTGCGTCCGTTCCTGAGCATTTTGAATATCGGCGATATCTCGGTCGAGGCTGACTCATACCCCGCCGATGATGAACGCGTTGACAAGAGGGGCGCCGCAGCCCGCGCTTGCTGGGCAAGGATAACGTCCTCCAGCATCCCGCTTGCTTCTATCTCGTCAGGATTGAGCGTCAGCAGCCATGCACGGCGCTTAGCGTTATTTCGGCCTTGCCGACGCTGCTCCATTTCCCAAGCCACAACGGACGCTTTGCGAAGGAACAGATCAGTCCAGAAGAACAGGAAGCCGAAAAGCTTGACCATCACATAAACCACGCGATGAGGCAGGCCACAGCAATCAAGCAGAGCCCAGCCAGGAGAATCCGTTCAGTGCCCGGGGTCATTTTCCATCCTAAGCATTCTGAAAACTTGTCACGGCGCCCTATCTCACTCTCAAGCAAGGGAGGCTCGAATGAGATTCTATGTTTACGCCGTTCACACGGACGAGACGCGAAACCGTCTGCACGAAGTCTTTGACAACAGCGCTGACGCCGAGGCGCTGGAGAAGCATTTGCAGAAGCAAATTCGACCCGGTGACAATTACTTCGTTACCATGCTCGCTGCTGAGAACGTCAATGCGAGGATGAAGGCGGACGAGATGCGCCCATCGCCTCAGCTGAACAGTTGATGGTCTTCAGCTTAGGCATTGACCGCGATCTCATGCCGTACGTTTTCAGGACTGGCACGTTTCACACCTTGGAGAGCCGACATGAGCATGACTGAGCAGGAGTTGAAGCTGGAAGCCCGCCTTTTCGCGATGGAATACATGATCGGCCACACTCTTAGCCGTATCTTGATCCTGCTTGAGACCACCGACGAGCAGTTGGACGTAATGGAAGCTCAAGCGAAAATCACCTTAGGCCAAACCGTATTTCCTGGCGTTGACCCTGCACTTGGCGACATGTTCGCGTCGGAGCTACAGGAAAACATCGAGCGGCTGCTCATGATCACGCGGGATATGAGAGCCATGACGAACAAGAAAATCGGCCTGTAGCGCAATATCATTTTACTGGCCGGTGCGACCTTCGCATTTCCCGATCGAATTTTCTACAAGATGGACCACACCGCATAGCGAGACAGGCGGCAGCAACGGCACAGAGAAGCGTGAGGATCGCGCGTTCTGCACGGGGATTCATAGCCACCACCACATCGGCTGCGAGCCCATGACGAAGATCAGCGCCACCAGGATGTAGATGGCCCCAGTCGATAGCCATGCGGATTTCAGGATTAGCCGAGCCACAGCGCATCGTCGATGACCGTATGAAAAAGCCATTCTGCTAACCCGAGCCATACATTGCCGGTGATCAGCGCTACGCCAGCGCCTTGTATGCCGGAGTGCGCGACCAGATGATAAACGCGCAGCGGGCCTGTTTGTTTGGCCTTGGAGAGGGAATCGCCCTGCAGCCAGTGGGCGCCGAGCAGCATCAACCCCAACATGAGAATATTTCGATCATCGTCTCTCAACCTGTGGAGAAGTCGAACAGTGTGCAAAGCGTTAATGCAGACCGGGCAGGCACGAGGTGTTGCTGAGTTGCACTTGCGACTCATGGGTGTTCATCATCAATTGCTGATGCAACCAGCAAAGGAGCCAGCCTTGAGTGAAGAGAACAGCACGCAAAACGAAGTCGTCGTACGAAGTGGCCGGAAGATCGCCGTTGGTTCCGACTGGTGGGACATCCGCGAGAACGACGACCCGGTGAAATTCGCGGACCTGATTACTGAGGCCAGGCAATTCAACGGTGTCGTGTATCTATCGTTCGGTGCCGGCCTCCTCGACGCCAACAACAATGGCATATGCGATGTCGCCTCAAGGCTGCGAATGAGCCTCGGAACAGCTCAGTTTTTGCATAACATACTGGGTGACATGATTTCCGATGCTTTGAAGCCGACAGACATGTCGAAAGCGAATTAGACCCGGCTGACCCACTTTCACGCCGTAAATGAGGGGCGGCTAACCCCGGAGCGGCGGCGCGGGCTCTTCACTCACGAGTGTGGCCATTGTCTTGTCGCCGGGGACAAGCATGATGCCGTGGAATAAACTAGCATTGGCAATACTGCTAAACTGCACTGCGCTCGTTGCCGTTCACCGTCATCTGTCGATGCAACCAGAAGGAAACGCATATGGCTAGATACGCAGTCTATTTGAGACAGCCGGTTGAACAGGCTGGACATCTCACGATCGAAGACAATCGTTCGATGGCCGATTTGGCAAACACACTTCAGAGTGTCGGCTATATCCTCACAGAGGAAGTCACAGCATTGGGTGGACGACCGCTCAGAGGGAAACAGTCCACTATTTTCCTCGGCGACGTAAGCCGGATTCGACCCGAATAGAGAAATGCTCGGGGCAGGCCTGGCAACCTTGGGAGGACCAGATGAGCGAAGAAGACGATGAACTGCTTATGCTGGAGATCAACGCGCTTGCTGACCACGCCGAACAGAACAGGGGCCAGCCAACAGACGTTAAAGCCATGGCTGTCACCATCTGGTCCAACTTTGATAATCTCTCGATCGAAGAGATCGAGGCCAAAGTCAAAGACGTTTGGCGGTTCCGAAACCTCGATTGGGTCGAATGAGAAAACTGTTCCTACCCGAACACATAAAGCAACGCCGCGATGCCAATGAGGCAGAGCACGATTAGAACGAGGCGTACGGCGTCATCCCTAATCGCCGTCACAATGCGAGCAGTGCTCCTCCTACTATTCCGCGGCAAAGTAGTAAGTACACGCATTAGGCCGGCTTGATCGGGATTTTACGGTTTTTTACGGTGGGCTGCTTCGTACTGTCAGCGAGCAACATGATCAATGCATCGCGTTCGGGGCCAAATGGCCGTCGATCGAAAAATGCCGGGAGCGCCATTGTCGTTTCGTGGCCGCCCGACGATGGGTTACCACGGTGAAGGACGAATTCGCTATTGGTGACGTCGTCCGTACCTAGGAACCATCGATCACCATTGGTGCTCGAGGCAAACTCCTTCAGATGCTCCATCTCCTTCTCCTTCTTGAGGAGAAACATAGGGCCCTCAGCCTAGATTGCGAGAAATCTTTACCAAGACTGCTCGATCGGCCGTGGTCCAAGCCGGCGTCCACAAATCGTGCTTGCCAAGGAGTTGCGTCAAATCGACCGTCGCGCCTATTTTGCCGCGCCCGGATGCCCGGTGTTCGAATTCTCCTCGAGGAAGAAGGGTCGATTGCGGCTCTACCGTTCGGCCCGCTCCAGGAGCTGCCGGCGGCGTTCGTTTCGCCAGCGAGCCTGGGCGAGAACATCGGCCCTTACCTGCTCTTTCTGGCCGGTCACTTCGTCGTTGCGCCAGTCCGTCGCGCAGTTCTTCGAAGCTACCGTTATTGACGTGTCTTCTAGGGCGATTTGCGTCACGTCGTCAAAGACCACTGTCGACCGGACGCGGCGTTTTTGGTTCAGAGCGTCGGCGATCGTTTACAATCAGCCTGTACACGCCGTTCGAAAGTTCTTCGAGACATGTCGATTTTCCGCAATAGCGTTCTATCTATAACAGGCGCTGATCGCAGTGTCCCGCGCGTGGTCTGCAGCACGCACAAGGAATCGCGCAGCTGCTCGAATAACCGCCGGTACTATGTGGAGAAGATCGAGCGCGACGTCGTCAACCGGCTCAGGGAGATGTTTCAGACACATCCTGCATCGATGCCTACGTCGAGGAATATAAAGCCGAGAGCAAGCGTATCGCAGCCGAGCGGCGCAACCGAAGACGACGTTCTTGCAATTCTGCCTCGGCTCAAATCGGAACGCAGCCGACTGAAGGCTGAGCTTGAAGCCGAAGAGCCGCCAACGAACGTGGTCGAGATAAGCCGAGGGCAGTCGCGAAGTTCAAGGAAGACATCGAGAGCCTGGCGGAATCCTGAAAACCAGGCGCACAGGGCCCACGATCGAAATGGCGAAGGCCTTCCGGGAAGTGGTCTCGGTCATCACCGTCTACCAGCGGGTAGCCGGGGAGGAATATCGTACGAGATCAAGGGCTGGCTCTCAGGAATAGCCGGCCCAGAATTGTCGGCTGTTCTAATGGTAGCGGAGGACCGTAGTGGTCTTTGTCGCCGACTTGACGATCGAAGTTTGATCGACTTCTGAAATTGGCAGGTAGCGCTTCGACGGTCGATACCTGCCTACCTCAAGTCTGCGCCGGGGCTCCTGTGAATCCAATCGAGAAGAAGCGCGCCCCATGCGACATGGATTGCAACATACAGAAGAGGGCCGCGCGGAGGACAGAGTGGGCTTACTGGATTGGCTTTTTCCAAAAGCGGAAGCAAGTCCAGCGGGTAGCGGTGCTGGATGGCTGCCATCGGAGAACGGTAACCCCACGAGGTCGTATCGCGGGAAGCGATTGACCGTCTTCCCTGCTGACCGCGGATGGCGATGGACGCCCATCACATCGCGTCTGCCCTCCAATGCGAGTTGTCATGGATCGAAGCGCTCGAAGCCGGGAACGAGGAAATTCCCGCAGGTCTGGCTGCCTGGTTGGAAACACTGACACAAGCCCACGAGGCTCTGCCGCCGCCAGAGACGTATCGCGGCAAAAGATCAAAGCTATCACCCGTTAGACGGCGAATCGATCCAACTCATAGATTGCCGCGTTATCCTGAACCTCTCGCAGCCCCTTGTACGACGCGTGCCGTAGCTGATCTCCGCAATGAGCGTCGGCTGAAACCAAACGTACTGGTTCTCGGCGACAGGCCCTTAGTCCTTGAGTGTCTTGGCCGCCGTATTCGCCTCTTGCTGGAGGCGCCTAACCCTCAGTTGCGCGGTCTTCTCATTCCTCGCTGTCACGACGGGGTCGATTTTCGGGTCCTGCCGAGTGCGGGAAAGAAATTGTGTTTGGGTCCGCGCGTTCGCGGCTTTTGCTCATCCGTTCATTCATTGGTGGCTTCCTACTTTTGTGAAGTTAATTGACGACGCGCGTCCCTCCCGCGTTCGGCTATTCAAAATCCGCCGGCTTCAGGACGTGCGGGTTTCGGCAAAGTCCGGACAGGATTTCCGGTAATCTCCGGACACAGTTTTCAGTAATTCCCGGACAGTGATTCCGCTAAATCCCGGACAGTTTCGGGCGGCGGTTTGACGGTTGGTTCGCGGCTGCGCCGTCTTTTTGGTTAGGCCTCTCACGAGAACGTTGAGAGGGGCCGATGCCGAGACGGAAGCAAGCAAGACGAACGACAGTGAGGGATATCCGGACTATTCTGCGCCTGACCCACGAAGAGGGTCTTTCGGTGCGCGAGATTGCCGAGCGGCTGAAGATCGGCAAAAGCTCGGTATCGACGTATTTGCTACGTGCTCGGGAAGCCGGGCTTTCATGGCCCTTGCCGATTGGCCCGGACGAGGATGGAAAGCTGGAGCGACGGCTGTTCGGCCGAGCCGGTCGACCGCCGCGCGATCTCAGCGAGCCGGACTGGGCGCTGGTGGTTCGGGAGCTGAAGCGCAAAGGCGTGACGCTGACGCTTCTATGGCAGGAATATCGCGCCAGCCATCCCGATGGTTACGGCTTCACTGCGAGCAGGTTGCCGCCTTTCGGCAGCGCACGACTGTAGCGTTCCGCAATCGGCACGCGGCGGGCGCCGTGATGCAGACCGACTATGCCGGGCCGACGGTGCCGGTGATCGATCCGACGACCGGCGTCATCCATCCGGCCCAGATTTTTGTCGCGGTGCTGGGCGCCTCCAACCTGACCTTCGCCCATGCCAGCTTTAGCCAGCAGTTGCCGGACTGGATCGACGGTCAGGTGCGTGCTCTGACCTTCTATGGTGGGGTCACCAAGGCAATCGTGTGCGACAACCTCAAATCAGGGGTGGCCAAGGCCCTTTGGTTCGAGCCGACGTTAACTGCGACGTTCGCCGCCATGGCGGAGCATTACGACACCACGATCCTGCCGACACGCAGCAGGAAACCGCGCGACAAAGGCCGGGTCGAAGGCGCGGTATTGATCGTGGAACGCTGGATTCTGGCCCGGCTCAGGAACCGTACCTTCTTCTCGCTTGCCGCCCTCAACACGGCGATTGCCGAATTGCTCGAGGAGTTGAACAATCGAACGATGCGCCACGTCGGCAAAAGCCGCCGCGAACTGTTCGAGGATATCGAGCGGGCAGCATTGAAGCCTTTGCCGGCGGTACCGTTCGAATATGCGGAATGGAAGTCGGCGAAGGTTCACCCGGACTATCATGTCGAGGTTGACAAGACCTTCTACTCGGTGCCGCATCGGCTGATCGGATGCACCCTGCAGGTGCGGCTCACTCACCTGGTAGTCGAGACACGCCAGCCAATCTGATCGGCCGCGCGACCCAGATCGGCCCCAATGCCGCTATCCTGGTCGAACGCATGATGCGCGACAGGCCTCATCCGGAACAGGGATATCGCTCGGCCATGGGCATCCTGTCGCTGGCGCCGCGCTATGGATCACAGCGCCTCGATGCGGCCTGTGAACGAGCGCTCACCATCAATGCCGTCACCTATTCCTCCGTCGCCTCCATCCTCAAATCCGGCCTCGACCGGGAAAGACCGCAGGCGGAACATGCGGCCGCCACGCCTGCGCATACCAATATCCGTGGCCGATCCTACTACCAGTGAAGGAAGCAAGAATGTTAACAAACCCCACCCTCGACCAGTTGCATGCCCTCGGGCTGACGGGCATGGCCGCCGCCTGGCGCGAATTGACCGAGCAGTCCGGCACCAATGAGCTCAGCCGCGATGAGTGGCTCGGCCTGATGCTCGACCGCGAAGTCGCCCTGCGCACCGACAAGCGGATCCGTAACCGGCTCGCCTCCGCCAAGCTACGCTTTGCCCAGGCCAGTATCGAAGATATCGACTTCGCCGCCGCCCGCGGTCTCGACCGGCGCAACACCATGGCGCTGGCCCAGGGGCAATGGCTCACCGCCCATGAGGGCCTGATCATCACCGGCCACACCGGCACCGGCACCGGCAAGTCATGGCTGGCATGTGCCTTCGGCAGGCAAGCGGCAAGGCTCGGTCACTCCGTGCTCTATGCGCGCGTGCCGCGCATGTTCGAGGATCTCGCGCTTGCCCGCCTCGATGGCTCTTTCCCTCGCCTCATCGACAAGCTCACCCGCGTCCAGTTGCTTATCCTCGACGACTTTGGAACACATACGCTCTCTGATCAGCAGCGCTTCCACCTCTTCGAGATTGTCGAGGAGCGTTATCAAAGAAAATCCACCCTGATCACAGCCCAGGTCCCTGTGACGAGCTGGCATGACCTTATTGCCGACAGCACGGTCGCCGATGCCATACTCGACGGCATCGTGCATAATGCCCATCGCATCACGCTGCGAGGCGAGAGCATGCGAAAGCAAAAAAGCGCTCCCCTCTTGACGGCTGCAGAAAACGGCGAAATCAATCAGCCCTGACAGAAACCAGGCTGCCGAGGACCAACCTCGTCAAACTGTCCGGACTTTAGTGAAACTGCTGTCCGGGATTTAGCGGAATTAATGTCCAGCTTTTGCGAAGCGCGCACAGGACGATCAGGTTTTTGGGTTTTGACGTATATACGCGCTGGGCGACATCAAGAATTCTAGCTCGAATCCTGTCAAACGCCGCGAGATAGTCGCGTTCCGATATCGCCGTCTCGCCCGGTCCTTTGGACAATACGTCGATATCCACGAAGAAGCAAATCTCGAACATGCCGTCATGGCCGAGGAAGCGAACTCGTCTGGAGATCTCGTCATAGCTTCTGGCTCTATTGGGAAATTCAATTGCCATGGGAGTACTCTCAATGTTCTCGTGAAACACGCGATGCCAACGAGATCGCAGCGGTCAGCGATCGGTCATTAGAGCTCCGCGTCCTTCGCCAGAGCCGCTTCGATTTCCTGCATAGAAACTCGTAGGCGCTGCCTGGCGCCCGCGCATGTCGTAATGGCCGGTATTTCAAGTTGGGTGTTGGTTCTCCGGAAGGCGGAAAACGATAGGCCTTCGATCTCTTCCTCTTCGACAATCAGGCGGTACGTCCCCGCTTCAAGGGGAACCACCAACGAACTGAGAGCGAAGGGACGGGCGAAAGTTATTTCAGTTTCTGTGGTCCGTTCCATCTTGAATGTGATTCCAGCGTGAGGTGATTTACGGGTCTATCGACAGCCACGGCACCAGCCGAGGCTGTTGCCGTGGGCAGATCCAAAATGGCTGCGCTACCAGAAGAC
>NZ_JBNDHT010000164.1:0-13787 GCF_056755115.1 Rhizobium sp. SVR5-2C
GGCATAGGCCGTTCACCGGTTCAAGATTGCGAGCAATCATCAACTGTTAGGTATGGTAACAAAGGGTGCGCTTGTCACCAAAATTTCACAAAAACAGCCCTTCGCGCATGCTTCTCATGAGATCCGTGACTTTATCGTCCGGTTTTTCCCACAGCATAATGCGCAACTCCACGACCAGATCGCCTCTTTCGCCATTGTCGTCGGGCAAGCCCTGATTGGGGATTCGGACCGTCTTGTCCGATCCCGACCAGGCGGGAACCGTTATGTCGACCGGCCCGTTCGGTGCCTCGATGCGTGCCTGGGTGCCGAGAACGGCATTCTCGAGCGTCAGGGGTAGTACGGTGTGGAGATCGAAGCCATCGACCGTAAAACGCGGGTCCGGTGCGATGTGGACGCTGATGATCGCGTCGCCGCGTTGCATGTTCGGCAGCTTGTAGCCCTGACCTTTCAGCCGTACCTGATGGCCCTCCCGCGTGCCGGCCGGCAATGCGAAACCTGCCTCGCGGCCTTCACCGAGCTGCACGTTGATCCAGTTGCCCTTCAGAATGTCGTCTATCGTCACGGTTGCCTGCGCGAGCTGGTCCGGTGCCTTTTCCGGGGCGGGCGCGCTGCTGGTGAAGCGGCGCACGAGCGATGTCAGCATGCTCAAGGGCTGAAGAATACCGTTGGCTGGAGTAGCCGTCTCCGCACTCTCTTCCTGTGCCTTTGCTGTTTCTGCTTCGGTCTTCGCCGTTTCCGCATCCGCACGCCTGCCGGCGTTTGCCTGTGTGCTGGCGGCCGCGGCACCCGCGGCCTTGGTTTGCGCACCAAAGATGCGCTCCACCACATCCTCTGGGGCTTCCGGGCTGGCGTGCTGCTGTTTTGCCGTCTCGGCAGCGGCCTTCGCCGCCTTTTGCGCGTTGGCGCGGGCGAGTTCTTCCATGACCCGTTCGGCATTTGCCTGCGCCGCCTTGGCGCGGGCCGCCGCCTCGCGGGCGGCTTGGCGCTGCTGCATGATCGTCTCGCCGTTCACGCGCGCCTCAGCCATGCGGGCGGCCGTGTCGAAAAGGCTGCGTTTCTTGGGGTCCTTCAGTGTCTCATAGGCACGGCCGACCTCGGCGAAACGAGCGGCTGCCGTTGGATCGCCCTGATTATGGTCCGGATGAACGGCCTTGGCCTTGCTGCGCCAGGCTGCCTTGATCTCGTCTGTCCCCGCGTCCTGAGGGACGCCCAAAACCTTGTAAGGATCGCGCATATAGTAAACTGCCGTTTCCGATGCAGCGTGCCCGTCCTTGCCCAGCACGCCGAAAGCCAATAACAACTCATGCGCATGCCGGAAAACCGGAACACGCGCCTGCAAGCCGATCGTGCGTCAGAGTTGCTAATCAGTCCTTATTTTAAGGACGAGGAATGCGGCTTTCGCTGCAAATGGTTAGCTTTTTGCTAAGCATGCGACGCGCCCGCTCGCCGCGGTTAAGCATAGCGTGAAATGAAATGATCAGCCTTCAGGCTGAAAGCTCAGCAGCTGCCAGTTGCCGCCGCCGACGAGGCAGGTTTTCCCGTAAAACTTGGCGATGCCTGCATAGGAGTGACGCGTCGTGCGGAACTGGCGGCAGACCTGGCCGGCATCGTTGTTTTCGACGATCGTGTCGATGACCCCGGCGCTGCCGGTGGAGGAATTCGCCCAGGGAAGCGGCTGGCCGGCAATTTTTCCGATGTCGGCGGAGGTGACCGCGTTGCGAACGGTCATTTCGTCGGAGAGCGTGTCCGTGCTCGGCGCTGCCTGCGGCACGGTGCCGGTAGCAACCGAACGGTCCACCTTCGAGTCGCTCAGGAAATCAAAGCCGCCCGTCATGCAGCCCGAAAGCGACAGCATCGCCGTTGCAATAACCAACAGCGCGCCGCAACGATGCGACAAGGCCTTTGTATGGCGATGTGACTTTGCTATGACTTCCACCCTGCGTCCTGTCCAGTCGTGAATAGCTGGGCATTTAACCGATAAACCCGGGGCATTTGAGCTAATATGTCGGCAAATGAGTTAACAAGCGGTGACTTTACCGAACGCGACGAGCCATTCAAGCTTTTCGCGGAATGGCTGAAAGAAGCCGAGGCTTCCGAGATAAACGATCCGAATGCCGTAGCACTTGCGACGGTCGATGAGGATGGCCTGCCCAATGTCCGCATGGTCCTCCTTAAGGGATTCGATAGCGAAGGATTCGTCTTCTACACGAATTTCGAAAGTCAGAAAGGCCGCGAACTCCTCGGACAGAAAAAAGCAGCCATGTGTTTCCACTGGAAGACGCTGCGCCGGCAGGTGCGCCTGCGCGGTCCTGTGGAGATCGTAACGGACGAAGAGGCAGACGCCTATTTCAAAACGCGAGCCCGCGGCAGCCGCATCGGCGCCTGGGCTTCCAAGCAGTCGCGCCAGCTGGAAAGCCGCTTTGCTCTGGAAAAAGCCGTGGCGGAATATACCGCGCGCTATGCCATCGGTGAAATTCCGCGGCCGTCTTATTGGTCCGGTTTCCGCATCAAGCCGGTTTCGATCGAGTTCTGGAAAGACCAGAACTTCCGCCTGCACGACCGCGTCGAGTTCCGCCGTACTGCGCCGGAGGGCGATTGGGAAAAGGTGCGGATGTATCCGTAACCCGGTTTACGTCCTGATCCTACCGGCCGATCAGCTTCAGCGGTATGCCGGAGGCGAGTGCCGAAACATACCGCGGCTTCTGGTAAAGGCCATTGAGCGAGAGCCGCGGCAGGTAGGTCGTGCCGCCGGGCAAGCCGGGTTGCATGATACCGGGCTGGGTCGTCACCGCCACCTTGAACCCCATCTCGGCCGCGATCGCCGCCTCCCGACGGGTTGTGGCCTCGCGCGTGCCGTACGGAAAGGCGATCGTGCCGGGCCGCTTGCCGGTGATTTCCGTCACGTGATCGGCCGAAAGTGCCATTTCCTCCCGCGCTTCGGCTTCGGGAAGGCGTGCAAGCGCGCGGTGGCTGATCGTATGCGCGCCGAGGGAGGCCAGCGGGCTCGCTTCGAGCAGATTGAGTTCTGCCGGCCCCATCACGAGATCGTCGACGAGTTCCTCTGGATCGATGCCGTGGTCGCGGGCGAGCCTGTCGATCTTTGCGGTCGCCAAGCTCTCGTCGGTGCGGTGAACGTGGTTTGCAAATCGTGAGAATGCCCGGTACTGGTCGGCCGATGTCGCGAGAGTGATGCTCTCCTCGCCTGCGCCGAAATCGAAGCGCACTGTTTCCGCCTTCCGCAGGACAGGGGCAAGCGTCTCCCACCAGATCGTATGGGTGCGTTCGGTAAGACCCTTCGCCACGAACACGGTGAAAGGCGCGGCGTGCTTCTCGAAGATCGGATAGGCGTAAACGAGGTTGTTCCGATAGCCGTCGTCCAGTGTGAAGGCTGCAAATGGCTGATCGCCTCGCTGGCCGGACAGCAATGCCGGAACCTCATCCAGCGCGACGAACCGGTAGCCGTCCCGCGCAAGCCGCGTCAGCGCCGCGTCGAGAAACTCCGGCGTAACTTCCAGATGCGCATTCGGCTCGAAAGCGTGCGGCTCGTGCGGTCTGACATGGTGCAGGGTGAAGATTGCGCCGCGCCCGCGTGCGTTGCGCATGAGCCCGGTAGCCGCAAGCAGATGTGCGGCTTCGAGGCCGCATTTGATGACCATCCGCTTCGCGCGACTTTTCCACAGCATCCGTTTGCCGCCTCCCAGATAACGCGAGAGCCTAACAATTATGATGTTAAGCCTTGCTGAACGTTGCATTTCCGGACGAAATCTTTAGGGTCCGTTCACCAAGAAAAGAGAAAATTCAAAAATCCGTGGCCGTTGCTCCTAGAGTCGCGCCAAATCCGCGCTTCTGTCGCAGAACGGTACATATATTGGCTTCGCCGCACGCGGCACTTGATTGAGGGAAAAATGAAAAGATTGCTGGCCGCATTTCTTTCCGTGGCGTTTGCCGTTTCGGCACCGATCGCGGCCATGGCCGGCAGCGCCTCCCTCATCCTTGACGCTCGAACCGGAACGGTTCTCGCGTCCGAGAATGCCGATGTGCTGAATTATCCCGCGTCGCTCACCAAAATGATGACGCTTTACCTGACCTTCGAGGCGCTGAAGCGCGGCAAGATCGGTTGGGAGACCCCGATCGTCATGTCCAAGTACGCAGCCAGCCGTCCGCCGACCAAGCTTGGCGTGAGGGCAGGTGGAACGATCACGGTGCGCGAGGCCGTCTATGGCATGATCGTGAAGTCTGCCAACGACGCGGCCGCCGCGATGGGCGAAAAGCTTGCGGGCTCCGAAGACAATTTCGCGCGTGTCATGACCCAAAGGGCGCGCCAGCTCGGCATGAGCCGCACCACGTTTTACAACGCTTCCGGACTGCCGGACAGCCGTCAGGTGACGACGGCCCGCGACATGTCGATGCTTGGCGTCGCGCTGCTCAGGAACTATCCGAACGAGTATCGCCTTTTCTCGATGGTCTCCTTCAATTTCAGAGGTAAGACGGTCCGCGGCCACAATAACCTGATGTATCGCTATCAGGGCATGGATGGCATCAAGACGGGTTACACCAATGCTTCCGGCTTCAATCTCGTGAGTGCAGTTCAAGATGGCAACCGTCGCGTCGTCGGCGTTGTCCTCGGCGGCCGCACGGCTCGCAGCCGCGACGCTCAAATGGCAGCACTTCTCGACAAGTATCTCGGCCGCGGATCCAACGGCGGTACGCTCGTTGCCCGCGCCGGTGCCAAGCAGCAGGTCGAGGTTGCCTCCGCCGCCGACACCGATGTTTCTCTCCCGGGCGTCGCGTCTTCTGCGATGGCGCCGGCTAGCGGGCGCCCCGCCAAAATTCCGTTCGCTCTCGGCTACTCCAACACCGCAGCCGTTCCCACGGACCGCCCGGCGGCCCTTAATGAAATCGCCAATGCCGGCAAGCCGCAGGCTCCGGCCAGCGGCTGGCAGATCCAAATTTCGGCCGCTCCGAGCGCCGAGGCTGCCCGCGCGCTCCTCTCGCTGGCAAAGTCCGAAGGCGGCGCGCCGCTGAAGTCGGCGTCTCCCTACACGGAAGCTGTCGGCACCGGCACCAACGCCGTCTACCGGGCGCGCTTCGTCGGCTTCGACAGCAAGGACGCTGCCACGGCAGCCTGCGAAGCGCTCAAGAAGCGCTCCTACGACTGCGTGCTGCTCGGCGATCACAGCTAAGCTCCGAACGGTAGAGCTGTTGGACAATCCGGACGAATCGACGTTTTCCTTTCTTGGCACAAAAGGAGAACGCTGATGCTTGCCGAAGTCGCGGAAAAATTCGAATCCTCTTCCCGCCGCTATGCCGAGGCAAATGGCATCGAAAGGGATCCGGACTGGTATCTCCTGAAGCTGCAGGAAGAAATGGGCGAACTCACGCAAGCCTGGAACCGCGTGAGCGGAAGAGGGCGCCTGAAAGGCAAGACGCCCGACGAGCTGAAGCGCGACCTTGCCGACGAGACGGCCGACATGCTCGGTCATATCCTGCTCTTCGCCCGTCACAACGGCATCGACCTTACGCCCTCGATCGAGCGCAAGTGGCTGTTCAGGCCTTGAAAGGCATTCAGCCCACGGCCTTGCGCGGGCGTCCGCCTTTTGCGCCATTGGCTCTCGCCGCTTCCGCCTTTGCCGCCGATCTGGCGCTGCCCGCACGGCGGGCCATATAGGATTGTGTTCCGAATATGCCGGCGAGAAACCGGGGCACCGAAATATCGACGTCGAGCGCCTCCCAATGGAGTCCATATCCGGCGCCGAGTATTTCGACCTCCGTCAGATCGTTGTCTTTGGCTTCCTCAAGGCCCTGCACAAGGTGGGGCGGGAATGCGAAAGTGCACCCGTTGGTGAGATCAATAATCATTCTGTCGCTGCGCGCGTCATAGCGCGCGGAGAGCGCCCGGGGTTCATTGACGCGGTTGCGGTTGCCGCGCTCTAGGGCCTCATCAATTTCCCTATCCGTCAGATTAGCCATGGATATTCCTCCATCGTTCAAGGAAGGCATCCTGTTGATCTTCAACAATCTTCATGCCCGGCGCAGGTCGCCACGCTTCATGCCGTCGGCCCAAATCAGCGCGGGCTGCCCGTCAGCGCCGAGGAGGTTGATCTTTGCTTCTCCGTCGCCGAAGACATGCACTGGTTCATGGTCGTCGACGAAGATCACGAACCTCAGCCCATCGGCCCGGAAGATTGTCACCATGACCGAAAATAACCTATCGCGTTGGGTTTTTCAAGATTTCCAGCTGACAGTCCGCCGGTAGAACTTATTGTCCACCGCCATCACGGGGAAGGAGCGGGGTAGGTCGGCGCGGGTGATCTCGACGAAGCCGTTCTTTTCGTAGAAGCGATGCGCGGCGAGGAATTTGTCGGTCGTGCCGAGAAAGACCTCCCGAATGCCGTTGGCTTCGACATGGGAGAAGAGCGCATTCAGCAGCCTCGCCGCGACGCCATGCTCGCGGCCGCGCACGACCGCGGCGACGAACATCTTGCGAAGCGCCGCCTGGTTGTTGCCGATGTCCTTGAGGCCGACCGTGCCGACGATGACGCCGTCAAGCTCGGCCACCCAGAACTGGCCCTTGCGGGACTGGTAAAAATCCGGGATCACCTGCAGATCCGGCTGGTCGTCGGCCGTGATCGCGATACCGAATTCGTTGCGCTGGATCGGCAGGATAACCGAGAAGACGCCATCGATGTCTGGGGCGGCGAAGGGTCTGATCTTGATATCGCTCATCACTGCCTCCGGACGGGTCAGGCCTGCGTGCCCCCGACGGTCACTTGGTCCATGCGAAGGTGCGGCTGGCCGACGCCGACCGGGACCCATTGGCCGGCCTTGCCGCAATTGCCGATGCCGGTGTCGAGCTTCATGTCGTTGCCGATCATCGACACACGCTTCATGGCGTCCGGACCGTTGCCGATCAGCATCGCACCCTTGATCGGTGCGCCGATCCTGCCGTTTTCGATGAGGTAGGCTTCGGTGCAACCAAAGACGAATTTCCCAGACGTGATATCCACCTGTCCGCCGCCGAAGGAGACGGCGTAGATGCCCTTCTTCACCGAGGCGATGATCTCTTCCGGCGTCTTGTCGCCGCCGAGCATATAGGTGTTGGTCATGCGCGGCATCGGCACATGCGCATAGCCCTGACGCCGGCCGTTGCCGGTCGGCTGCATCCCCATCAGGCGGGCGTTCTGCCGGTCCTGCATGTAGCCGACGAGCTTGCCGTTTTCGATGAGCACGTTGTATCCGGACGGCGTCCCTTCATCGTCGATCGTGATCGAGCCGCGGCGGTTGTCGATCGTGCCGTCGTCGACGACGGTGACGCCGGGGGCGGCGACCATCTGGCCGAGCAGGCCTGCAAAGGCCGATGTCTTCTTGCGGTTGAAATCGCCTTCGAGACCGTGGCCGACAGCTTCGTGCAGCATGACGCCCGGCCAGCCAGAGCCGAGCACGACGTCCATCGTGCCGGCCGGCGCCTCGATCGCTTCGAGGTTGACGAGCGCCTGGCGCAAGGCTTCATCCGCGCCGTACTGCCAGCTGCCCTGCGCGATGAAATCGCCAAAGCCGATGCGACCGCCGCTTCCATAGGAGCCGCTTTCCTGCCGGTCGCCTTCACCCACGATGACGGAGATGTTGATGCGCGTCATCGGACGGATGTCGCGCACGCGATGGCCGTCGGCGCGCAGGATATCCACGACCTGCCAGCTCGCGGCGACCGATGCGGTCACCTGGCGCACCTTGTCGTTCTTGCCGCGCAGATATGCGTCGATATCGGTCAGGACCTTCACCTTCTCTTCGAAAGTCGGCGAGCCGATCGGATTTTCGTCAGTATAGAATTTCTTGTTGGTGCCCTGAGGGGCTGCCGCGTAGCTGCCGGAGTAGCCTTTCGTGACGGCGCCCACGGCATCTGCCGCGCGCTTCAATGCCGCAACCGAAAGATCGCCCGCATGTGCGTAGCCGACGGCTTCGCCGGCGACGGCGCGAAGGCCGAAACCCTGCTCCGTGTTGAAGCTGCCGCCCTTCAGGCGGCCGTTGTCGAACATCAGCGATTCCGCCTGCGCATGCTCGATGAAGAGTTCGCCGTCATCCGAGCCGGAAAGCGCCTCGGCAACGAGTTTACGCATCGCCGCTTCGTCGGCGTCGAACAGCGTCAGCAGGTCGGTATTCATGGTCGTATTCTCCGCTTCGAAGCAGGAACGCTTCCAGGCCGATGTAGGTCCGCAGAGCAGCTGGAGCAAGTCCTTATCAGGGCAGCGCGTCGTAGCCTTCCGCAAAGCCCTTGAGATCGACCGGAATGCCGATGCCTTCTTCCGGGGTCTGGAAGACGATGAAGGTGGCGCTCTTGCCGCTGCGGAAAGTCTTCAGAAGCTCGTCCTCGAGAACGACCTCCGCATAGCAGCCGTCTGCAAAGCAGCGCACGAAGTAGGCGCGGCCGATATCCTTGCCGTCGACATTGAGACCGAGCCCGTTGGGCAGCAGCACGCCGAGCGGCGCCAGCACGCGGAGAATCTTCGATTTCCGGTCGGCGGTCTTCAGCACGACGACGGAGAGGCCGACTTCGGGCCGGTCCTCGGCGATCACGTTCTGCATCAGCGCGCACTGCTCAGCGGAGGCGCCGGCTGGCTTGTCGCAGACGACCGACCACGCGCCGTGATTGGACTTAACCGTTCCGGGGGCCTGCGGCTGACTCTGGCCGGGCGCTGCCTGCTGCGGGGCGGTGGGCTGCGCCGGCGCTGGCTGTGGGGCAGGGGGCTTCGGTGCCGGCTGCTGCTGGGCGAGTACGGGTGCTGTCGCGGCGGCGGCGATGCTGATGGTCAGAATGAGCGACCGCGCGAGGGAATGGAAACCCATGGAAACCTCTGGAATTCGAATCAGTGCCGCTATTGTTGAAGGCCACCATTGCAAATGAAAAGCCCCACCCCGTCAAAACCGGGGGACTGCGGCAGAAATAGGACCTTCGCCGATAATGCCGGAAGGGATTCACCGGCGATTGCTTTTCGTAGGATGGTGGAATCTTCGGCAATGCTTCGTGTTGCAGCCGAATTCGGCCTTGGACGAAAATGCCGCATATACAATTGCTTTGGCTAGTTGCGGTTGATGGCAAACTGTGGTTTGACACGACGGAGGATGGAAGGACTGCGTCGGGCTCGACGCCGGTCTGGTTTAGGGAGATATTGAGGTGATTAAGAAGGCTTATGCAGCCGTGACCGCTTTGGTCTGTCTGCTTTTTGCTTCAGCCAGTTTAGCCGATCAGCCGATGCCGTGGCAGGCCACGCTGCAGCCGGCCGCAACGCCGATAATGCGGGAAATCCGTTGGTTCGAGCAGTATACGCTGTGGTTCATCGTTCCGATCACGCTGTTTGTCCTGGTGCTTTTGATCGTCGCCTGCGTCAAGTTCCGCGCTAGCGCCAATCCGGTACCGTCGAGGACAAGCCATAATACGATCATCGAAGTTATCTGGACCGTAGGGCCGGTTCTTGTTCTTCTCTTCCTTGCCGTTCCGTCGTTCAATCTTCTGACGGAGCAGCTCACCCTTCCGGAAAATCCGGATATCACGCTGAAGGCGACTGCCACCCAGTGGCAGTGGAATTATGAGTATGAGGGCACCGGCGATTCACCGCTCGCTTTTGACTCCTATCTGCTGAAGGAGCCGGATCGCGCCGCTGCCGGCAAGACCGATCTTGCCGCCTATCCGCGCCTGCTCGCAGTTGACAATGAGGTCGTGCTGCCGGTCAACAAGACAGTCCGTGTTCTCGTAACCGCCGCGCCGACCGACGTCATCCATGCCTTCGCAATGCCGTCCTTCGGCGTCAAGATCGATGCTGTTCCGGGCCGTCTCAATGAGACCTGGTTCAAGACCGAGCGCGAAGGCCTGTTCTATGGCCAGTGTTCCGAGCTCTGCGGCAAGGACCACGCATTCATGCCGATCGCCATCCGCGTCGTCTCCGAGGACAAGTACAAGCAGTGGCTCACGGCCGCCGCTACGGACCTTCCTGGAGCTTACAAGGCCCTGATGGCCGCCACCGATGGTCCGGCAAAGTCTGTCGACGTCGCCGAAAACGTTCAGTAATTAGAAGGGGATCGCGACAATGGCTGGACCTTCCGCTCACGATCATTCTCATGACGCCCATGCGCATGACGATCATCACGACCACTCGCACAAGCCGAGCTTCGTCAATCGCTGGTTCTTCTCGACGAATCACAAGGACATCGGCACGCTCTACCTGATCTTCGCGATCATCGCCGGCATCATCGGCGGTGCGCTGTCCGTCGCCATGCGCATGGAACTGCAGGAACCGGGCATCCAGATCTTCCACGGCCTGGCCTCGATGGTCTACGGCTTCGAAGGCGACGCCGCGATCGACGGCGCCAAGCACATGTTCAACGTGTTCACCACCGCTCACGCCCTGATCATGATCTTCTTCATGGTCATGCCGGCGATGATCGGCGGTTTCGCCAACTGGATGGTGCCGATCATGATCGGCGCGCCGGACATGGCCTTCCCGCGCCTGAACAACATCTCCTTCTGGCTGATCGTTCCGGCCTTCCTGCTGCTCGTGCTCTCGATGTTCGTCGAGGGCCCCGCGGGCGCTTATGGCGCAGGCGGCGGCTGGACGATGTACCCACCGTTCGCAACCGTCGGCCAGCCGGGCCCGGCCGTCGACCTGGCGATCTTCTCGCTGCACATTGCTGGTGCCTCGTCGATCCTCGGCGCGATCAACTTCATCACCACGATCCTGAACATGCGCGCTCCGGGCATGACGCTGCACAAGATGCCGCTCTTTGCCTGGGCGGTTCTGATCACCGCGTTCCTGCTGCTGCTCTCGCTGCCGGTTCTGGCAGGCGGCATTACAATGCTGCTCACCGACCGCAACTTCGGCACGTCCTTCTTCGCGCCGGAAGGCGGCGGCGACCCGATTCTCTACCAGCACCTGTTCTGGTTCTTCGGTCACCCGGAAGTCTACATCCTGATCCTGCCGGGCTTCGGCATGGTCAGCCACATCATCTCGACCTTCTCGAGAAAGCCGATCTTCGGCTATCTCGGCATGGCTTATGCTATGGTGGCGATCGGTGCCGTCGGCTTTGTCGTCTGGGCCCACCACATGTATACGGTCGGGCTGTCGCTCGATGCCCAGCGCTACTTCGTCTTCTCGACGATGGTCATCGCCGTTCCGACGGGCGTCAAGATCTTCTCGTGGATCGCGACGATGTGGGGCGGTTCGATCAGCTTCCGCGTGCCGATGGTCTGGGCGATCGGTTTCATCTTCCTGTTCACGGTCGGCGGTGTGACGGGCGTTCAGCTGGCGAACGCCGGTCTCGACCGTTCGCTGCACGACACTTACTACGTCGTGGCCCACTTCCACTACGTTCTGTCGCTCGGCGCCGTGTTTGCCATCTTCGCTGCATGGTACTACTGGTTCCCGAAGATGAGCGGCTACATGTACAACGAGTTCGTTGGCCACCTGCATTTCTGGGTTATGTTCATCGGCGTCAACCTGGTGTTCTTCCCGCAGCACTTCCTCGGGCTTGCGGGCATGCCGCGCCGTTACATCGACTATCCGGATGCGTTTGCCGGCTGGAACTTCGTTTCCTCGGTCGGCTCATATATCTCGGCTTTCGGTGTGCTGATCTTCCTCTTCGGCGTTTTCGAAGCCTTTGCGAGGAAGCGCGTCGCGGGCGACAATCCTTGGGGCGAGGGTGCCACCACGCTCGAATGGCAGCTGCCTTCGCCGCCGCCGTACCACCAGTGGGAACAACTCCCGCGTATTAAGTAAGAACTGAATTTCGGCGCCGCATGCAGATGCGGCGTCCGGGCTTGAATGTAGGACGAAGGAATGCCGGTCATAAACAGTCACGAGGTGCTTGCGGAAGAGGGGGAATATCGCCTGTCGGAAGCCAGTGCGCGCGATTATTTCGAGTTGCTGAAGCCGCGTGTGATGTCACTCGTGGTCTTCACGGCGTTTGCCGGTCTGGTGCTGGCGCCCGGCCACATCAATCCTCTTCTGGGCTTGATCTCGGTCCTGTGCATCGCAGTGGGTGCGGGCGCCTCCGGCGCGCTCAACATGTGGTACGATGCCGATATCGACGCCATCATGACCCGCACTGCACGCCGGCCGATCCCGGCCGGCCGCATCAGGCCGGGGGAAGCGCTGGCCTTCGGCCTCGTGCTCTCGGGCTTTTCGGTCACCATCCTTGGCCTTGCCGTCAACTGGCTTTCGGCCTCGATCCTCGCCTTCACGATCTTCTTCTACGTGATCGTCTACACGATGTGGCTGAAGCGCTCGACGCCGCAAAACATCGTCATCGGCGGTGCCGCCGGCGCCTTTCCGCCGATGATCGGCTGGGCCTGCGTGACGAACTCGGTGACGATCGAGAGCACTGTTCTGTTTCTCATCATCTTCCTATGGACGCCGGCGCATTTCTGGGCGCTGGCGCTCTTCAAGATGCGCGATTACGAAGCGGTCGGCGTGCCGATGCTGCCGAACGTGTCCGGTGAGCGCACGACCAAACACCAGATCGTCGCCTATGCGGTGCTGACGGCGGTGTGCGCTGTCATCCCTTCCGTCCTCGGCTTTGCGAGCATTGGATATGGCCTTGTCGCGGCCGCGCTCGGCGCGTTCTTCATATACTGTTCCATCGCCGTCTGGCGCATGCCGGATGGCGATCTCAAGATGATCCCGGCAAAGAAGCTGTTTGCATTCTCGATCTTCTATCTATTCGCGATCTTCTCTGCCCTGATGCTTGACCGGCTCGCCTGGCTGCTGGTCTCCCAGACGGGGGGGCTCTTCTGATGGAAACCGTCAAGCTCACCGAAGCGCAGCGCAAGTCGCGCCGCAACCGGAACGTCGCTCTCGGCCTCGTACTTGGAGCTCTCTGCGTTCTCTTCTACGCCGTCACGATCGTGAAGTTCACGGGGCACGGAGGCTGAACCGATGAGTGAGAGCGCAAAGGCACCGGCGAAGCAGGGTCGCAACAACGGCGCCGTCGTCTTCATGTGCCTGAGTTTCGTCGTCGGCATGGGAGCCATGAGCTTTGCCGCCGTGCCACTGTATCGCATGTTTTGCCAGGTGACCGGCTATAACGGCACGACGCAGCGCGTCGATCAGGCTTCGAGCGTTATTCTCGATCGCACGATGCGCGTCACCTTCGACGCCAATGTGGCGCCGGGTCTGTTCTGGAATTTCAAGCCGGTCCAGCGCGAGGTCAATCCGCGCATCGGCGAGACCATCCAGGTCAACTTCGTGGCCGAGAACCGTTCCAATGAAACGCAGCGTGGCCAGGCGGTCTTCAATGTCACGCCCGGCGAAGCGGGAGCTTACTTCAACAAGGTCCAGTGCTTCTGCTTCAACGAGACCGACCTGAAGCCGGGCGAGAGGCTCGAGATGCCGGTGGTGTTCTACATCGATCCGGATATTACCAAGGCCGTCGAGTCGAAAGACATCCACACGGTCACGCTATCATATACGTTCTACCCGAAAGAAGGTCCCAAGCCTGTGGCTTCGAATGCGGGTGGAGCAGAGAAAGTTGAAAAGAAACTTTGATTGAGACTCGTTTCCGGCCATGCCCGGAGACGATGCGAAGGCAGACATTCGGGGGAGCTGACATGGCCGATGCGCATCAGAAGAATCACGACTACCACATCATCGACCCAAGCCCGTGGCCCATTCTGGCCGCGATTGGTGCCTTCATCGTAACCTTCGGTGGCGTCGGCTACATGCGCTTTCTGAATGGCGGGTCGCTGCACCTTTTCGGCATCGAATGGGCTCAGCCCTGGCTGTTCTTCATCGGCCTCGCGC
>NZ_JBNDHT010000165.1:0-13671 GCF_056755115.1 Rhizobium sp. SVR5-2C
AGACCGCAGCGATAATCGACAGGCGGACGATGAAGTCCGAGCCGAACCAGTCTTCCTTGTTGCCCTCCTCCAGCACCGTCTGCAACGCGGCAAGCCCGATCGCCATGGTGATGATGCCGGGCCAATCGCCTTTAGCCAGGAGACCCAAGTTCATCGGCGCGCGATCGAGTGACGCCCAGAGCATGCCGACCATCAGCAGGCCGGGAACGAGATTGACGTAGAAGATGAACTCCCAGCCGTAGTTCTCCGTGAGATAACCGCCGATGGTGGGGCCGATGGCCGGAGCGAAGGTTGCCGAGAGCGCAAAGAGCGCCAGTCCGATCGGTTGCTTGGGCTTGGGCAGCAGCGTGATGATGATGGTGAACGCCATCGGAATGAGAACGCCGCCGGCGAAGCCCTGGATCGCGCGCAGGACAATCATCTGCTGCAGGTTCGCAGCGAAGGCGCAGGCGACAGAGAAGACCAGAAACAGAATGGCGTTGGCGAGGAGGTAGCTGCGGACCGAGAAGACCCTGGCCAGCCAGCCGCTCAGCGGGATGACCACGATCTCGGCGATGAGGTAGGACGTTGAAATCCACCCGCCGTCGTCCTTGCCGGCGCCGATCGCGCCCTGGATGTCTGCGAGCGATGCGTTGACGATCTGGATGTTGAGGACGGCCATGAACGCGCCAAGCGTAGAGCCGACGACGGCGATCCACATGCGCAATGCGCTCATCTCGGATTTGGCGGGCTGCGCCAGGGGCGCCTGCGGGCGCGGATTGCTATTGGCTGCAATCTCAAGGGTAGCCATGACTTTTCTCCTTCCGGCTGGTCCGGAATCTCTCATGACGCTGGGTGGTCGATAATCGGGAAAGGAACGGAAGGATTATCCGGTGGGGTTGGATAATCCTCACTTCCCTTCCGATAGCTGCGCGGCCTTGGTGTTGACCTCGGGTTCGACGGACATGCCGGAGCGAAGACGGCCGGCGAGGTCCTCGTCGTCGATGACGATCTTGACCGGAATACGCTGGACGATCTTCGTGAAGTTGCCCGTCGCATTGTCCGGAGGCAGCAGCGAGAACTCGAGACCGCTTGCGGGCGAGACGCTGTCGACATGCCCCTTGACTTCGAGGTCAGGGAAGCTGTCGACCTTGATCTCGACCGGCTGACCGGGCTGCACGTAGGTGAGCTGCGTTTCCTTGAAGTTGGCGACAATGTAGACCGAATGCAGCGGGACGATCGCCATCAGCTGCGTGCCGGAGGTTACGAACTGTCCGACGCGGATCGAACGGGCCCCGACGGTGCCATCCACAGCGGCGACGATGTTCGTGTAGGAGAGATTCAGCTCGGCCTGATGGGCGACGGCAAGGGCTCGATCCTTCTGGGCGACGGCCTGGTCGTGCTGCGTCTTGAGCACGGGCACCTTGTTCTGGGCGGCGACGAGGGCGGCCTGGTCGCGTTCGACTGCGGCGGAAGCCTGATCCATCAGCGACTGGCTCTGCTCGGCGCGGGATTGCGTACCAGCGCCATTGGTCGTGAGGCGGGCGTTTCTGGCAGCATCGGATTTTGCAAAAACCAGCGAGGCCTGGGAGGCGTCGAGCGAGGCCTTCGCCTGACCGATGACCGACTGCTGCAGGTCGACCTGGGCGTCGATGTTCGTGATCGCTGCCTCCGCTGCCTTCACGTCGGCCTTTGCCTGGTTGAGGGCGGCCTGGAAGTCGCGGTCGTCGATCCGGGCGAGCACCTGCCCGGCCTTTACGACGTCATTGTCGCTGACGAGGACGTCCTTGATGTAGCCGGCAACCTTCGGAGCGACAGTCGTATAGTCCGCCTTCACGTAGGCGTCATCGGTGGATTCGATAAAGCGGCCGACGGTCCAGTAGTGGTGGCCGAAATGGACGCCGTAGGCAGCACCTGCGAGAAGAACGGCCAGAAGCACACCCTTCTTGACGCCGCCCTTCCGCGACTTGGCAGTCGCCGGCGGTGCGGGGACCGGCTTCTGCTCGGGCACGGATGGGATGTCTTTGATCTTCGTGTCGGCTTCGGCGGAAGTCTCGAACACCTCCTTGCGGGGCAGCTCAACCATTTCAATTCTCCTGCGGTTTCGCGCAACGAGCGCGGGCTTGCTTGAATGGCGCGAAGATGCCGCGCTATTCATCGATTGATAATCCGCGTATATCGGTAAGGATCATACGCTGAGAGCGGATAATCAGGAGGCAGGCATGGACCGGCTGACAAGTCTTTCGGTCTTCGGAAAGGTCGTTGAATGCGGCGGTTTCAGCGCGGCGGCGCGCCGCCTGAACATGTCGGTGACGATGGTCGCCACGCACGTGCAGTCATTGGAAGAGAGGCTGGGCGTCAGACTTCTGAACCGGACCACGCGCAAGGTCAGCCTGACGGAGACGGGCAAGTTCTACTACGACCGGTCCGCCCAGATCCTTGCCGATCTCGAGGAGGCCGACCGCGCCGCAGGAGCGCTGACCACGACGCCGCGCGGAGTTCTCAAGCTCCATTCAACAACCGCAGTCGTACCCTTCCTTCTGCCTGTCATCGACGAGTTCCTCGAGCTCTATCCTTCCGTCTCACTCAACATGATCACCGGCGAGCGGATGATCGACATGATCGAAGATGGATATGACCTTGCCATCCGCCCGGTTCCCTCGCCCGACTCCAGCCTGATCGCCAGAAAGCTCACGCCATGGAGGCACTTGCTCGTGTGCTCGCCTTCCTACCTCGAAGCACACAAGGCGCCGGAAACTCCCGCCGATCTTGCCGGTCACGACTGCCTTCAATACACGTACTATCCGTACGGCGACGAATGGACCTTCGAGACTGAAACGGGCGACCGGACCCAGGTGAAGATCAACGGCTCGGTCGTCTCGAACAGCGCCGAGACACTGAGATATCTGGCCATCAGCGGGCGCGCGGTCTGGCTCGCCCCGAGCTTCGTCGTATCGGAAGACCTGGCCGAAGGCCGGCTCGTCCGCCTGCTCCCCGGCTACCGCGGCGTGGAATTCGTGATCAACGCCGTGTACCCGAACAGAAGCCACCTGCCGACAAAGGTCCGTCTGTTCATCGATCTGCTCGCCGAACGGTTCGTCGAACATCGGAAGTGGATGACCTAAGCCAATGCGGCGAGGATCCGGGATCGAAGCCGCCAACCGAATAGGAGGCAAGGATTTACGGCAGGATTTACGGCATGCAACGTCAGCGTTTACTGTAACGTACTTCCGCTAAGGCACTTTAAGGAGAAGTCTCTCCGGGTCGAATGACGACGATCCAGTTCAGGCATGGCCGTACCCTGCCGGATATAAGGGAGAGCGTAATGTTGGACGACCTGAAAGCCGGGAGGACGTGATGGGCACGAAACTCTCCGGAAGACTTCTCACCGCAACGGCCGCCGTCGCCATGGCGCTGGCATCGACAACATTCCTCACGGCGGCAAGGGCCCAGCAGCCGGCACCCGCAGCGCCAGCGCCCGCCGCCGAACCCGCAGCGCCTCAGGACACGTCAAAGCCGAACATCCTCGTCATCTTCGGCGACGACGTCGGCCAGACGAACATCAGCGCCTATTCGTTCGGCGTGATGGGCTACCGCACGCCGAATATCGATCGTATCGCCAAGGAAGGCATGATGTTCACGGATTATTATGCCGAGAACTCCTGCACGGCTGGGCGTTCCACCTTCATCACCGGCCAGGTCTGCCTGCGCACCGGCCTCTGCAAGGTCGGCATCCCAGGAGCCACGGTGGGTCTCCAACCGCGTGACATCACCATCGCCCAGGCCCTCAAGCCGCTTGGCTATGCGACGGGCCAGTTCGGCAAGAACCATCTCGGCGACCGCGACGAGTTCCTGCCGACCAATCACGGCTTCGACGAATTCTTCGGCAACCTCTACCACCTGAATGCCGAGGAGGAGCCGGAACGGCCTTACTATCCCAAAGACGATCAGGAATTCGTGCGTACGAATTCACCGCGCGGCGTCCTGAAAGCGTCAGCAGACGGCAAGATCGAAGATACCGGCGCGCTCAACACGAAGCGCATGGAGACGATCGACGACGAGACGACTGCAGCGGCGATCGACTTCATGGACCGGCAGGTGAAGGCAGGCAAGCCCTTCTTCACCTGGATGAACACGACCCGCATGCATGCCTTCACGCATGTACGGGAATCGATGAAGGACCAGAGCGGGATGCCGGGCAACGAGTATGCCGATGGCATGGTCGAGCATGACGGCGACGTCGGCAAGCTGCTGAAAAGCCTCGACGATCTTGGTATCGCCGACAACACAATTGTGGTCTACACCACCGACAACGGTCCAAACCAGTGGTCATGGCCGGATGCCGCGACCACATCGTTCCGCAGCGAGAAGGACACCAATTGGGAAGGCGCGTTCCGCGTTCCGGCAATGGTTCGCTGGCCAGGACACATCAAGGCCGGCGAGGTCTCGAACCAGATGATGTCCGGACTGGACTGGTTCCCGACCTTGCTTGCAGCCGCAGGCGATCCCGACATCAAGGACAAGCTCGTGAAAGGCTCGACGATCGGCGGCAACCAGTTCAAGGTCCATCTCGACGGCTATAACCAACTCCCGTATCTGACGGGCCAGGATAGCAAGTCGTCGCGTGATGAATTCTATTACTTCAACGACGACGGCGAGCTTGTCGCTTACCGCTACGGCAACTGGAAGATCGTCTTCTGCGAGCAGCGGGAGCCGGGCGGTTTCGTGGTGTGGGCCAACCCCTTCGTCTGCCTGCGCGCGCCGAAGGTCTTCAACTTGAGGATGGACCCCTACGAGCGAGCTGACGTGGTATCCGACCAGTACTACGACTGGCTGGCCAAGAACGCCTACCTCCTTCAGTACGGTGTCTGGCGGGTGGCCCCGTTCCTTCAGACTTTCCGCGACTATCCGCCGAGCCAACGCCCGGCAAGCTTCAGCGTTGACCAGATGGTCGAGGCGCTGATGCGGTCGCTGGACCAGAGCCCGGCCGCGGCGCGCTAACGCGCGGTATCGACAAAGCGGGCGCGGTCGGTCGCCGCGCCCGCCATCCGTAATTCCACGGAGCACACATGACGGCACGTGATGATATCCTCGCCCTCGGCGAGCGCATCGGCCAGTCCATCATCGGCCAGGAAACCATGGTCGAACGGCTGCTGCTCGGGCTCCTGGCCAACGGCCATCTGCTCGTCGAAGGCTTGCCCGGCCTTGCCAAGACGCGCGCGATCAAGAGCCTTGCGAAGAACCTCGATTCCGAGCTCTCGCGCGTCCAGTTCACGCCGGACCTGCTGCCGGCCGACATCACCGGTTCGGAAGTCTACTTTTCCGAAGGCGGAAAAGGCGAGTTCAAGTTCCAGCAGGGCCCGATCTTCGCCAATCTCATTCTCGCCGACGAGATCAACCGCGCGCCCGCCAAGGTGCAATCCGCCTTGCTGGAAGCGATGGAGGAGCGGCAGGTCACGGTCGGCGGCAAGAGCTACCCGCTGCCCGATCTTTTCATGGTGATGGCGACACAGAACCCGATCGAGCAGGAAGGCACCTATCCGTTGCCCGAAGCGCAGCTCGATCGCTTCCTGATGCATGTCGAGGTCGGCTATCCCGACGAGAAATCGGAGGCCGCGATCATGCGGCTCAATCGCGACGAAGAGAACGCCGCCCATGGCGGCGCCAAGCCTGCTCCCGTAGAACGCCTCAATCCACGGGCCGTCTTCGATGCCCGCAAGGAGATCGGCAGTGTGACGGTTTCCGACCCGGTGGAGAAATACATCGTCGCCCTTGTCTTTGCGACGCGCTATCCGGACCGTTACGACAAGGACCTCGCGAAGCTGCTGCAGGTCGGCGTCAGCCCGCGCGGCGTCATCGGCCTCGACAAGGTCTCGCGCGCCTATGCCTGGCTGAAGGGCCGCGACTACGTGACGCCGGATGACGTGAAGGCGATCGTCAACGACGTATTCCGGCACCGGCTGATCCTCTCCTATGACGCCCATGCCTCGAACACGAGCGCCGACAAGGTCATCGACCGCATCACCGAACTGGTGGCTGTCTCATGACCGGGGCAAAGGTCAGCGGCGGTGTTTATGTGACGACTGAACAGCTCGTGGCTCTCGAAGCCCGCGCCCGCGACCTGAGCTTCGTCCAGAAGGCCCGCAGCCATCAGCAGCTTGCAGGGCGCATGCAATCGTCCCTGCGCGGCCGTGGCCTCATATTCGAGGAGCTGCGTGAATATCTGCCGGGCGACGACATCCGCTCGATCGACTGGCGCGTGACGGCCCGCACCAGCAGGCCGGTCGTCCGCGCCTACGGCGAGGAGAAGGAGCGCCCGGCAATCCTCGTCGTCGATCAGCGGATCAACATGTTCTTCGGCAGCCGCCGGTCGATGAAATCCGTCACCGCGGCCGAGGCGGCCGTGCTCTGCGCCTGGCGCATTCTCGGTTCCGGCGACCGGGTCGGCGGCTTCGTCTTCGGCGATGGCGGCACCGATGAGGTCAAGCCGCACCGCAGCCGCAATGCCGTCATCGCGCTCGCCAACAGAATTGCGGAAAAGAATGCGCAGCTCTCCGCCACCTATGCCGTCACACCCTCGCCCGCGGCACTGGACGACGCGCTGCATAAGGTCGCCAGCATCGCCCATCACGACCATCTGGTGATCGTCGTCAGTGATTTCGACGGCTATGGCGAGACCACGCGAAATCTCCTGCTCAGGCTTTCCGGCCGTAACGATGTCATCTGCCTGCTTGTCTACGATCCCTTTCTGCTGGAACCGCCGACGAGCGGCGAGATCGTCGTCAGTGGCGGCACACTGCAGGCGGAGCTTGCGCTCGGACGAAGTTCCGTTCGCGGCTCCGTCGATGCGTTTGCCCGCAACCGCGGCAGGGACCTGCGCGCCTGGCAGAAGGATCTCGGCCTTCCGATGCTGCCGGTATCGGCAGCGGAGGAAACCGCGCCCCAGCTTCGTCGCCTCCTCGAGCAATCGGCCTGGCGGCAACGGAGGCACTGATGGAGCCCAACCCCAAGCTCGACCCGATAACGGAAACCGCACTGCGCTCGCTGCACGACATCGCGGTTCCGCCGCCGGTTTCGTGGATGCCGCAGACCTGGGGGTGGGCGGCACTCGCGGCAATCCTTCTCGTGGCCCTGCTCGCCTGGGCTTTCCTCGCGCTGAGACGCTACCGCCGCAATGCCTATCGCCGGGAGGCGCTACGCCTGCTCGACGCCGTCGCTGGCGATATCCGTAGTCCCATGACGCGCAAACGCGGCCTTCAAGGCCTTGCCGAGGTGCTGAAACGGACGGCGCTTGCCGTCTGGCCTCGGGAGCGGGTGGCGTCGCTGGCCGGCCCGCATTGGAACGAATTCCTGGATGGCTCCGCAGAGGCAGGCGAAGGCCATGCATTGGAGCGGTTGTTCGACGACTTCGAGTATCGTGACGAAGGGTCCCTCGCAGCCCTTCCGCCGAGCGTGGGCGACGATCTCCTGCTCGGCGCCCGCCGCTGGATCGAGAAGCA
Source organism: Rhizobium sp. SVR5-2C (assembly GCF_056755115.1). Classification (NCBI taxonomy): domain Bacteria; kingdom Pseudomonadati; phylum Pseudomonadota; class Alphaproteobacteria; order Hyphomicrobiales; family Rhizobiaceae; genus Rhizobium; species Rhizobium sp. SVR5-2C. The sequence continues at coordinate 7,479 of NZ_JBNDHT010000165.1, forward strand.
CCATGTACCAATTTGACCTCCCATGGCTGCTCCTTCTCTTGCCGGCGCCGCTGCTTGTCTGGTGGCTGCTGCCGCCTCACCGGGAAACCTCCGCCTCCATCCGCCTGCCGTTCTTCGAACTCGTCGCAAAGGCAGCAGGCATGAGTCCGACCGAAGGCTCGGTTGTTCCTCGCCGCTCCTGGCCGCAGGCGATCGTCGAGGGCCTCGCCTGGTGCCTGGTCGTCTTGGCGCTCGCCCGCCCCCAGTTCGTCGAGCCGCCGATCGAAAAGACGGAGCCGCAACGCGACATCTTGCTGGCGCTCGACCTGTCGCAGTCGATGGACACCAAGGACTTTCGCGCGCCCGGCGGGACGCTCGAGCCACGCGTTGACGCCGTCCGGCAGGTCGTCTCCGATTTCATCGTCAAACGGACAGGAGACCGGATCGGACTGATCGCCTTCGGCGATGCACCCTACCCTCTGGCGCCCTTCACCATGGATCACGAGCTCGTCCGCACCATGGTCGACGGCCTGCTTCCGGGCATCGCCGGCCCGAGGACTTCGCTCGGAGATTCCCTCGGATTGGCCATTCGGATGTTCGACAAGACAACCGTTCCGGAAAAAGTGCTGATCGTCCTCACCGATGGCAACGACACCGCAAGCAAGATGCCGCCGCTGAAGGCTGCCGAGGTCGCCAAGGCAAAAAGCATCGTGATCCACACCGTCGGCATCGGGGATCCTGCCGCCACGGGCGAGGACAAGCTCGATACGACGACGCTGCAGAAAATCGCCGCCGGCACCGGCGGACGATACTTCTTCGGCGGCGACCAAGATCAACTGGCTGCCATCTACGCGGAACTCGACACCATCACGCCGGAGGACCAGAAGAACCTTTCCTGGCGGCCACGGACCGAACTCTTCCATTGGCCGCTCGCTGCAGCGGTGGCCTTGCTGGCGGGTTGGTATTGCGTCGCTGGAGCGATCGGCCTCGTTCGACGGAGGGCTGTCGCATGATCGCCGACTTCCATTTCCTCCGCCCCTGGTGGCTTCTCGCGCTCATCGTGCCGCCGATGATTGTCTGGCTCGCCGCGCACTCGGGAGACATCCGAAGCCGATGGAAAGGCATGCTCGCGCCGCACCTGCTCGACAGCCTCGTCATCGAGCCGGATCGGCGCAATCAGCTGAAACCGGCCTGGATGATCGCCGCGCTCATGGCATTGGCCGTCCTCGGAGTGGCCGGGCCAACCTGGCAGCGCGAAGCCCCACCCTTCGTCTCGGACACAGCCTCCCTCGTCATCGCCGTCGACCTCTCGCCGACTATGGACGCCGTGGACATCAGTCCGAGCCGCATCGAACGTGCGAAGCTGAAGATCCATGACATTCTGGCGGCCCGTGATGGAGCGCGCACGGCCGTGGTCGCCTATTCGGGAACCGCTCATCTCGTCGTGCCGCTCACAGAGGACGAAGCGCTCGTCCAAACCTACACCGATGCGCTGGCGACCGGCATCATGCCCAAGCCCGGCAAGGACACCGCGGCTGCTCTGAGGCTTGCGGATAGCCTCCTGAAGGCGGATGGCTCCTCGGGCACGATCCTTCTCATGACCGACGGTGTCGAAGAGGCGGCCAACGCTTCGGCCAAAGAGATCGGCAGCGGCATCCTCGTCCTCGGCGTCGGCACCGCGGAAGGCGGGCTCGTCAAGCAGGCGGACGGCGGCTTCCTGACCGGCGCCGGGGGAGACAGGGTCGCCTCGAAGCTCGATCTCGATGGCCTGAAGCAGTTCGGAAGCGAGACGGGAGCCGGCGTCGCAACCATCACCGACGACGATTCCGATGTCCGATGGATAGCCCAGCACGTGCGAAGGAATTTCGCCCAGCAGGCGGCGAAGGAGGGCGATCGCTGGCGGGATCTCGGATGGTGGCTCCTTATACCGGTGGCATTGCTGCTTGGGCTTTCATTCCGCCGCGGATGGGTTGTGAAGGTCGCGGTGCTGCTGGCCTGCGCAAGGCTCCTCTCCCCGCCGCCCGCCGAGGCTGCGAGCCTCGTGGACATGTGGCTGACGCCCGACCAGCAAGGCCGCCTCGCCTTCGAGCGCGGAGACTTCGCGTCAGCTTCGATGCATTTCAAGGACCCGATGTGGAAAGGCGTCGCCCTGTACCGGGCCGGCCGGTTCCAGGATGCGGTCGATTCCTTGGCCAATGTCGACACCGCCGAAAGCTGGTTCGATCAGGGCAATGCCCTCCTCCACCTCGGAAAGTTCGAAGAAGCCGGCGCCGCCTACGGCAAGGCGCTGGAAAAGCGAAACGGCTGGCCGGAGGCAGAGGCAAATCTCGGTATTGCCGAGCAGCTGCTGAAGCAGCAGCAAGAGGAGGACGAGGAGCAGCAGCAGGACCCGAACCAGAAGCCGGACAGCGTCCAGTTCGACGACAAGGGCAAGCAAGGCAAGGCGGGGCAGGTCAACGTTGCCGAGCAGACATCGGAGATGTGGATGAAGAACATCCAGGTGAGCCCCGCTGACCTGATGACGCGGAAGTTCGCGCTTGAGGATCGGAAGGCGACGCCATGAGACTGGCCTTTCTACTATTCCTTCTCCTGACGCCGCTGCAGGCGCTGGCGGCAGAACCCTTCGCGCAGGCGACGGTCGACGACGGCGGCGACATTGTTCCCGGACGGCAGGTGTATGTCACGGTGGATGTCTTCGCGCCGGACTTCTTCACGTCGCCTCCGCAGTTTCCGCTGTTTGATCTTCCGAACGCACTCGTTACGCTTCCGGACGAACGCGCGCAGAACCTCCTCCAGACCGTGGACGGCGTCCAATATTCCGGTATCCGGAGACGTTACGCGGTCGTGCCCCAAATGCCCGGCCGCTACGTCGTCCCGCCAATCGAAATGGAACTCGGCTACTCGGTCGATGGCAAGCCCGCCCGCGGCGTCGTCACAGCGCCGTCGGTCTCCTTCGTGGTACAGGGAAGCCCCGGCATGCAGGAGCGGGTCGCCTTCGCCGCACGCAAACTGACCATAGAACAGACGTTCGACCGCGATCCGGCGTCGCTGAAGGCGGGAGACGCCCTCGTCCGGACGATCACGATCACCGCTGAGGACACTCAAGCCATGATGATTCCTGCCGTGCGAGGCGGAACGGTGGCTGGACTCCACGAATATGTGAAGCAGCCCAAGATCGAAGACGGCATCGCCATCGGACGGGAGATGGCCAGCCGACGGATCGAGACCCTCGTATACACGGCCGAAGCGGTCGGAAGCTATTCGCTTCCGGAGATCGATTACGACTGGTTCGATGTCGACAACCATCGGGAGGATACGGCCTCCCTTCCCGCCGTCCCGGTCACCGTAGCACCGGCACCGATACGCCAGACCATCACACCGGACGCGGGCACGCAGGACGAAGGCCGCCCCGCGCACGTCGACAGGCAGAGGCTGGCGATAGGCATACTTTCGCTGCTCGCAGCTGCGGCGCTCGTGTGGCTCGGCCGGCGGCTGGGGCCTCTCTTGGCCGAACGCGTTCGCTGGCTTCGCCAGCGATACCGCGCCTCCCATGCCTTCCGCCTGCGCCAACTCAGGAAGACGATCGGGTCGGCCGACGAGATGGCCGTCTATGCCGGACTGCAGGACTGGAGCCGCGACCAGGGATACCGCTCGCTGGAAGACTGGGCGAACGATGGGCCGAGAGATCTCCGGCTGCAGGTGGATCTCCTCTCCCGGAGCCTGTTCCGATCCGAAGATTCCAAGGTCGATCGGCACGTTCTGCAGAAATCCATAGATTTCCGAAGGGCCGGATCCGTCATGAATTCCGAGATCCTGCCGCCGTTGAATCCGTCCGGTCAGCAGCGGTAATCTACCCTCATTTACGTTCCTGCTTGCGTAAACGACGCCCGCATTTACTGTAACGTACTTCCGCCCCTTCCCTTCACGCGCGATGCTGGCAGCATCTTGAACCGGAGGCGACGATGGCTTCGGCATTCGACGACGTTCCAACCTCGGGCGCTGCACCAGACGGCATGGTCTGGATTCCCGGCGGCACCTTCACGATGGGCTCGGATCGGCACTATCCGGAGGAGGCGCCTGCCCATCCGGTCACCGTCGACGGGTTCTGGATCGACGAAACGCCGGTGACGAACCGCAAATTCATGGAGTTCGTCAAGGCCACCGGCCACGTCACAATGGCCGAAAAGGCGCCGGACGCCAAGGACTATCCGGGCGCCCTTCCCGAGATGCTGCGCGCGGGCTCCCTGCTCTTCGTCCAGCCGAAAGGCGTCAGCGGACCGGACATTTCGCAGTGGTGGACCTTCAAGTTCGGCGCGAACTGGCGCCGACCGCTCGGGGGGTTGAGCGACCTGCGCGGCAAGCTCGACCATCCGGTCATCCACATCGCCTGGTCGGACGCCAGGGCTTACGCCGATTGGGCCGGGCTCGACCTGCCGACGGAAGCTGAATGGGAGTTTGCCGCCCGCGGCGGGCTCGAAGACACCGAGTTTGCCTGGGGCGAGGAGATGACGCCCGGTGGCAAGATCATGGCCAATACCTGGCAAGGTACCTTCCCGACCTACTCGACGAAGCCGAAGGGCCATGAGCGCACGTCGCCGGTGCGGTCGTTTCCGCCAAACGGCTACGGGCTCTACGACATGATCGGCAACGTCTGGGAATGGACCGGCGACTACTGGAGCACGCGGCATCGCGAACCCGCCGCTAAGGCCTGCTGCATTCCGAAGAACCCGCGCGGCGGCGATGCCGAGGCGAGCTACGATCCCAACCAGCCGGCGATCCGGATTCCGCGGCGAGTACTCAAGGGCGGCTCGCATCTCTGTGCCCCGAACTACTGCCGCCGCTACCGCCCCGCCGCCCGCCATGCCGAACCCGAAGACACGTCAACGAGCCATGTCGGCTTCCGCTGTGTGAAAAGAATGCCGCGATAACGAAACAAATGATTTGGGGAGAAACACGATGAGAAGCTCCTATAGAGACGTCGACACGATCCTCGCCTCTTTCATCGTCGCTTTCGTGCTGATGGTGATCGGCGCCCTGCCGGCGCTGGCGCAAGAGCCGCTGCCCTCGTGGAACGACACGGCAGCCAAGAGCCGCATCATGGACTTCGTCAAGGCAACCGTGACCGAAGGCGGCGAACGCTACGTCGCATTCGAAGATCGGATCGCCGTCTTCGACAATGACGGCACGCTCTGGACGGAGCAGCCCTACTACATCCAGCTCGGTTTCATCCTCGACCGCGTGAAGACGCTCGCCCCTGAGCACCCGGAATGGAAGACGAAGGAGCCCTTCAAGAGCGTTCTCGAGGGCGATCTGAAGGGCCTCGCCAAGGGCGGAGAAATGGGCATCGTCGAACTCGGCATGGCCACGCATGCCGGCATGACGACGGATCATTTCAACACGATCGTCACCGACTGGTTCACGACTGCGAAGCATCCGGAGACCGGCAAGCTCTACACCGAGATGACCTACCTTCCGATGCGGGAGCTCCTGGACTATCTGCGCGCCAACGGCTTCAAGACCTACATCGTGTCGGGCGGCGGCGTCGAATTCATGCGGCCGGTCACCGAGAAGCTCTACGGTATCCCGCCGGAACAGGTCGTCGGCAGCACCATCACGACCGAATTTGCGATCGTCGACGACGTACCGGTGCTGAACCGGCTGCCGAAGATCGACTTCGTCGACGACGGTCCCGGCAAGCCGGTGGGTATCAACAAGTTCATCGGCCGCAAGCCCATCTTCGTCGCCGGAAATTCGGACGGCGACTACGAGATGCTACGCTGGGCGGCAGCAGCAAAACCACCAGGATTTGCGATGATCGTCCATCACACCGACGGCGTCCGCGAATACGCCTATGACCGCCAATCGTCGTTCGGCAAGCTCGACAAGGCGTTGGACGAGGCGGAACTCCGGAATTGGCTGGTGGTCGACATGAAGAACGATTGGAAGAAGATCTTTGCTTTCAACCAATGACTTGCATCAGAACGCTTGCCGGAGCCCCGGCAGATCAGCGAACCGATGGACCTTTGCGGCGACACGTTTCGAAGCCGCCGCAAAGTTGAACGTCGATTAAAAGCGGAACACGGCGCCCAGGATCGGACCGTGCTCGATGACATCTTGGGTCAGGCTGTCGTTGCTGTAGTTCACACCGAGCGCGCGATATCCGATGAACGCAGAGAGCCATTCTTCCCATTTGTAGCCCACGCCCCCCATCACG
>NZ_JBNDHT010000166.1:0-13606 GCF_056755115.1 Rhizobium sp. SVR5-2C
ACAATATACAGAATGTATGTGTTGATTGCCGGATATTTTGCTGGTACCGCATCCGCATCGATCCGATGAATGTATGGCTATAGAGCATATAATGTCTGAGAAATGTACGGGCGATATCATCGCCGACCGCCGGGAAGGACGGCTCCTTTCTTCGCGGCCTCGCGTCATCGGAGGCAGGGGCGGTGTCCATACCGACCTCTTCCGGTGGTTTCGGCATGTAGCGTTGTTTTTCTTGCTCCTCCCGTTGACCGCTTGCAACAACATCCAGCTCATGGCCCCGAAGGGCGACATCGGTATTCAGGAGAGGACGCTGATCCTCGTCGCGCTCGGGCTGATGCTGCTCGTGGTCATCCCCGTCATGGTTTTGACCGTGTACTTCGCCTGGCGATACCGCGCCAGCAACACTAAAGCGACGTATGCGCCGACTTGGGCGCATTCGACCGCAATCGAGGCGGTGGTCTGGACGATCCCGTGCCTGATTGTCGGCATTCTCGCGGTGATGATCTGGGAGACGACCCATTCGCTCGATCCATACAAGCCACTCGAATCGAACGCCAAGCCCGTTCGCGTCGAGGTCGTCGCGCTGAACTGGAAATGGCTGTTCATCTACCCTGACTACGGCATCGCTTCCGTCAATCACCTGGCGATCCCGGTGGATACGCCGATCAGTTTCAAGCTCACGGCGGAATCGATGATGAACTCCTTCTTCATCCCGCAGCTCGGCAGCCAGATCTATGCCATGGCCGGAATGCAGACCCAGCTGCACCTCATCGCCAACGAGCCGGGCACCTATGAAGGACTGTCCTCGGCCTTCAGTGGCCCCGGCTTTTCCGACATGCATTTCGACGTCGCAGCAACAAGCGCGGATGCGTTCGCGGAGTGGGTCAATCAGGTGAAGACCTCGCCGCAGAAGCTCGACGCCGCCAACTACCAGTCCCTGGAGCAGCCGAGCATCAAGAACCCCGTCGCGCTCTATGCCAGCGTCGAGCCCGGCCTCTTCGACACGGTTGTCAACCGGTACATGGCCGACCGCATGCCGGAGATGGCGCGCGACGCCAGCACCGACATCTGCACCGCTGAAACCCCTTATCCGCTCGCCTGGAACAAGAACTGATGCTTGGTAAACTCACTCTCGATGCCGTCCCCCTCCATGAGCCCATCATCATGGGGACTGGCGCAGTCGTCGCCCTTCTCGGCGTGGGCCTCCTCGCCTGGATCACCTATAACGGCTGGTGGAAATATCTCTGGACGGAATGGATCACCTCCGTCGATCACAAGAAGATCGGCGTGATGTATTTCGGCCTCGGGCTGGTCATGCTGCTACGCGGCTTTGCCGACGCCATCATGATGCGCGCGCAGCAGGCGATCGCCAGCAACGATGCCGCCGGTTATCTCCCGCCGCATCACTACGATCAGATCTTCACCGCCCATGGCGTGATCATGATCTTCTTCGTGGCGACACCTTTCATCCTCGGCCTGATGAACGTTGTCGTGCCGCTGCAGCTCGGCGCCCGCGACGTCGCCTATCCCTTCGTCAACTCGCTGGGCTTCTGGCTCTCGGCGGTCGGCGCCGCCCTGGTCATGGTCTCCATGTTCGTCGGTGATTTCGCCGCTACCGGCTGGGTTGCCTATCCGCCGCTCTCCGAGCTCGGCTACAGCCCGACGGTCGGGGTCGACTATTACATATGGTCGCTGCAGGTCTCGGGGCTCGGAACGACTCTCGCCGGCATCAACTTCGTCGTGACCATCTTGCGCATGCGCGCGCCGGGCATGGACCTGATGAAAATGCCGGTGTTCGTCTGGACGGCGCTGATCACCAACATCCTGATCGTCGCGATCTTCCCAGTCTTGACCGCGACCCTCGCGCTGCTTGCCGCAGACCGCTACTTCGACATGCATTTCTTCACCAACGAGCTTGGTGGCAATGCGATGATGTACATCAACCTCATCTGGGTCTGGGGCCATCCCGAGGTCTATGTGCTGATCCTGCCTTGCTTCGGCGTCTACTCCGAGGTGATCGCGACCTTCTCCGGCAAGCCGCTCTTCGGCTACAAGTCAATGGTCTACGCCACCTCGTCGATCGGCATCCTCTCCTTCTTCGTCTGGCTGCACCACTTCTTCACCATGGGTTCCGGCGCCAACGTCAATGCCTTCTTCGGCATCATGACGACGATCATCTCGATCCCGACGGGGGTGAAGCTGTTCAACTGGCTGTTCACGATGTACCGCGGGCGCATCCGCTTCCATTCGGCCACGCTCTGGACCATCGGCTTCATGGTGACCTTCACCGTCGGCGGCATGACTGGCGTGCTGCTTGCCGTTCCCGGCGCCGATTTCGTCCTGCACAACAGCCTGTTCCTGGTCGCCCACTTCCACAACGTTATCATCGGCGGCGTGGTCTTCGGCTGCCTTGCCGGTATGAGCTTCTGGTTCCCCAAGGTCTTCGGCTTCACCCTGAACGAATTCTGGGGGAAGGTTTCCTTCTGGTGCTGGATGATCGGCTATTGGCTCGCCTTCACGCCGCTTTACATCCTCGGCCTGGATGGAATGACGCGCCGCATGAACCATTATGACGTGCCCGGCTGGCATCCCTATCTGGTGGTGGCGCTGATCGGCGCGGTGATCATCGGCGCCGGCATCCTCGCCATTCTGATCCAGCTCTTCGTCAGTATCCGAGACCGCAAGCAGAACCGCGACGTTACCGGCGATCCCTGGGATGCGCGCAGCCTGGAATGGGCGACCGCCTCGCCGGCCCCCTTCTACAACTTCGCGCATGTCCCAAGGATCACCTCGCTCGAACAGCATTGGGAAAACAAGCAGACCGGCCGCGCCAACCAGCGGGCCTGGGAGTACGAGGACATCCATATGCCGCGCAACACAGGGGCCGGCTTCGTGATCTCCGCCTTCAGCTTCGTCCTCTGCTTTGCGCTCATCTGGCACATGTGGGTCTTCGTCGCCATCGGACTGCTCGGCACGGTCGGCACTTTCATCGCCCGATCCTACGACCGGGACGTCGACTACTACGTGCCGGCGGCGGAAGTCGCCCGCATCGAAAACGCACGCTTCGCCCTGTTGCGAAAGGGAGCATGACCGATGAACATCCTCGTTAAATCCACCCACGGAAGCAGCCACGCACCGGTTCAGCACGACCATGGACACGACAGCGGTGCCAACACCGTGCTCGGCTTCTGGATCTACCTGATGAGCGACTGCCTCATCTTCGCGACGCTGTTCGCCACCTTCGGCGTGCTCGCCGCCAACACCGCCGGGGCGCCCGGCGGGAGGGAACTCTTCGATCTTCCCTATGTGGCGATCGAGACCGTGGTGCTGCTGGTCAGCAGCTTCACCTTCGGCATGGCCGGCTTGCAAATGCAGGCCGGTGCGAAGGAGAAGGTCATTCAGTGGCTCGCCATCACCTTCGTCTTCGGCGCCGCCTTCATCGCCATGGAAGTGCATGAATTCCTGGCTCTCATCCACGAGGGCGCCGGCCCGGACCGCAGCGCCTTCCTGTCGGCGTATTTCACGCTGGTCGGCACGCATGGCCTGCATGTGACGGCTGGTCTCCTCTGGCTCGCAACGATGATGCACCAGGTCTCGCGCTTCGGCCTCGATCATGTCGTCCGCCGCCGGCTCGCCTGCCTCAGCCTCTTCTGGCACTTCCTCGACCTGGTCTGGATCTGCGTCTTCACCTTCGTCTATCTGCGCGGGGTTCTGTAATGTCCCATCCCTCTTCCCACACCAGTTCCGGGGCATCGCACGCCAGCCTGAAATCCTATGTGATCGGTTTCGTGCTGTCGCTCTTGCTGACCGGTCTCTCCTTCGGCGCCGTCATGAGCGGCCTCGTTCCCGGTGATGCCATCCTGCCGGCGATCACCGTCCTCGCGGTCGTCCAGCTCATCGTGCAGCTCGTCTTCTTCCTGCATCTCGGCACCAGCCCGGAGCAGCGCAACAACACGACGATCTTCCTCCTGACGATCATGCTGATCGCCATCATCGTCAGCGGCTCGCTCTGGGTCATGCACAACGCCAACGTGAACATGATGCCGACAAGCATGACGATCGAACGCGCGAAAGTACGCGACTAGCAAATGTTCACCCCAAAGCCGCCGGATCGCCTGTGTTGCGAGGCGGCAGAAAAGAGCAAGGCCATGGACTATGCTGCAAGATTTGAGGCCCTCATCAAGGAACTGAAGCTCGACGGCCGCTACCGGACCTTCGCCGAGCTGGAACGGATCGCCGGTGAATTCCCGAGCGCACTCTGGCATGGCCCGACGGGTGAGACCCGTCGCGTGACCGTCTGGTGCAGCAACGACTATCTCGGTATGGGCCAGCACCCGGACGTGCTAGCCGCCATGCATGCGGCGATCGACGATTTCGGCGCCGGAACCGGCGGCACGCGCAACATCTCGGGCACCAACCGCCAGCATGTTGCGCTGGAAACGGAACTCGCCGACCTGCACGGCAAGGAAGCGGCGCTGATTTTCACCTCGGGCTGGATTTCGAATCTTGCAGCTCTCAGCACGCTCGGCAAGCTGTTGCCCGGCTGCGCCATTTTCTCCGATGCGCTGAACCATAATTCGATGATCGAGGGCATCCGCCGCTCCGGCGCGGAGCGCTTCATCTTCCGCCACAACGACCCCGCCCATCTCGACGAACTGATGAGCGCGATCGATCCGGCGCGGCCGAAGATCGTCGCCTTCGAGAGCGTCTACAGCATGGACGGCGATATCGCGCCGATCGCCTTAGATAGCTGCGAAAACCGCCTACCTGCCCCTTGCGCATGCGCAGGCTCTCACCGTCTTTGCGGTCATATTCGTGCCCGGGGAGACCCTCAACGACCTCCATTTTCCGCATTCTCTCAAACTGTCCTGCTTCTATGGCAGCCATCAAACGTTGATGATCGATCTCGCAACCGATGAAGTCCAGCAGAGCGGAGACCTCGCTCACAGGGTCAGCCGACATTCTCTCGTAGCCGAGAACGTGATAGGGCCTGCCCTGCAGCTTCCGGCTCCATCGGTTAAGATAGGAAATGATCAGAGGCAATCCGCGCTGGCGATCATCGATGAAGCTGTCCAACGATCCGGAAAAGCTACTCTTGTGCCGGGTTGTATGGAAATAAGCCGATACGAGCACGTCTCGTGGGTCGCGAACCATGAAAATGACTGGCAGCTGCTTTGGCAAAAGCAGCCAATTGACCTCATGACTGACGAGCACCATCGGTATCTTGCCAGCCGGGACCTGGCTTCTAAAAGCTGGAATCCCTCTGACCGGGTCGAGGTCGAAATTCGGGATAAACGCGAACATGTCGTGTAAATTCAGTGCGGCAGAACCCTTTTCAAAGCCGCTGGCAAAGTAATGCGCCAGTACATAGCGCAGCCACGTCCGGCCTGATTTTGGAAAGGAAACCAGAAGAGCGTCAGCCAGGGAAGCGTAGTTTTTCAGACTAATTTGCTCGCCGACTTTGCCTAATTGGCGCCAGCCGTAACGTGCGATTTCTTGCGGCCTTGTTAGTCGGTGCCAAATTTTTTGCCGGTTCCGCAAGCCAGTAGGAAAGTACATCGTGCCTGCCCCCACTGCGATACAACGATGCCATTGTAATGGAAATTTGGCAGATCGCACCTAATCCTAATTGGTGACTGGCGAGCAGCTTGGCACGAGCCTGAGGTTCGCCGCACTTGATGCGAGCCCTGGTCGCAGATCTCAGTGGCGAACACCGCAGGCATAGGCGAGATTGATCGTACGGATTCGCTAACCTGTCGGCGCCCGCAAACGCTGCCGGTAGGCAGCCATCATGCCAGTGACCCAGATGCAGGCCATCACGATATGAGCAATGTTCGCGCCCATCGGCCCCAACCTCGGGACCAGCAAGATCAACGTCAGATGAAAGAAAGCGATGGCGATAAAGATGCTGCGCAGCGCGGAGCGTTCCAAACTCATCGCCAGCAGGGCCGAGTAAAGAACGGTGGCATTCAGGATGAACACGACAGCCACCATCTGAACCATAACAAGCGGACCGGCGGCAACGAACTCCGGGCCCGCCGTGAGTTCCAGGACCTTGTTGATCGCCGCAGCAATGATGATCAACGCGATGACACCGAAGCAGATCAGCAATAATTGCGCCTGAGCAATCATCTTGCGAAAGGCGGCGAGATCCTTCGAAGCCCAGGCCCTGGCGAGATCCGGGAAAAGCACCGCTTGCACCTGAGCGCCGACCTGCTGCGCGATGCGGCCGATGCGTTTTGCTATGTGATAGAGGCCGGCGGAGGCCGGGTCGGTAAGAAAGCCCACCAACAGGGTATCCAATTCGCTCGCGCTGGAGCGGATCGACGATGAAAGGTTGGACGATACCGAGAACCTGAAGAGCCCGGGAAAGCGCGTCGTGATCCCGCGAAGCGGAGCTGACATGACTTTGTGGATGCCCCGGGCCCGGAGTTCGATAAACGCCAGTATCGTCATATTCAACGAGCCCAGGATCTGGGTACCCGCCCAAAGCATAAGAAATTCGGTCAAACCCCACCCCGCCGCCAGGCCGAGGCCGCAGAGCAACACGCGGATACAGGTTCCCACGACCTGGGCGTAGGCAAGCACCTGATACCTGTCGAAGAGCCGCAACGCAGCGACCGACATCCCGGTCATTTGAAACGGCAGAACCGTGCAGAACATGATCACGTAACGGCTCGTGTCTTGGGAAATGCCAATTCTAGGTCCAGCCACAAGGACGAGCAGTACTGCTATCGCCCAGGCAAGCAAGGCAGTCCCCATGTCGAGAAGCAGGCCGAATTTGAAAAGCGCCCTGAGCGCGTCCCGATCTTCGTCGTGCAAAACCTCGGCGCCATACTTGATGAGCGGTTGCCAGGAGCGGAAGGCGAGAAGACGTTCTATCCCGCGCGCATAGGCAAAGGAAAGCGCAAGGATGCCGTATTGCGACGGCCCCAGTGCACGTGCTGTGAGAGCAAAGCCGATTAAGCCAATGAACGAACTAGCGAAATTTCCGGCAAGGAGATGGCCAATGTTGCGCAGGCGCTGAGCAAATCGCGCCTCATCGTTCCAACCCTGAAGAAATCGCGCCATTTGTGCGCGATGGCCCCCATGCATTACGCAAACCTCCTCCTTTAGCAGAAAAGATCGCAGATCTCGACTTCCAGCGTAATAAGCGCGCGCTCTAATTGAATAAACATGCAACAACTACATATTATATCTAATTACTTTTGATTATACTCGCATAACGTTCAGGTGTGAAAATATTTCGTTCGTTTTATTTTTAGCTAAACATGCCATTTAACATTTGTTTACTTGACGAAAAAAGCAACAACAATCTTTATATTACAGCGGAATATGGTTTCGTCGCCTGCGGCGTCAAAGGGGGACATCATGCCAGCGCTTCGTTGGATGGAAGACGGTTCGTTTTCCGGAGTACGAGGCAGTGTCCTGCGGTGGGTGGCGTGCGTCGCCGCCGCGGGGCTAGTTGCCGCTGGCAGCGTGCGCGCCGAGGCGTACCGCTTGCAGCCGGGAGACGTGATCTCCTTCGATTTTCTTGACGACGCAGAACTGCCGGTTTCGCTCACGATCGACGGTGATGGCGACGCGCAATTTCCCTTGGTCGGGGGAGTTGAAATCAGCGGGCTTACGGTCGTCGAAGCTTTGGGTAAATTGCGATCAGAGTACAAGGACCGGCAGATACTGGTCGATCCAAAAATCGCTTTGAACATAACCACTTACAAGCCGATCTTCGTGCTAGGCGAGGTGAAGAATCCTGGCTCTTTTCCGTATCATCCGGGCTTGACCGTCGACCAGGCAATTGGTCTTGCAGGCGGAACCTTAACGGCGGCGTCAAACGCCGCCGACAAGATCATGACGCGTGCGCGATTGCGTGGCGAGATTGACGGCGCCGAAGTCGAAATCGTCCATGAAGCAATCTATGCGGCACGGTTGGCGGCTCAATTGCGTGGTGCCGAAACGATCGACCTGAACGACGCGCCGGAAACCGCGCGGCCATATCTCGAACGCGCATCACTCAAGAGCGTGCTCGAGATCGAAGAGAAGATTCTGAAGACAGATCTCATCACGACCAAGGCTCAGGCCGAGATTCTCACGCAGAGCATTGCCGAAACGGATTCAAGCTTGAAAATCCTCGCTGAGCTCGAAGCCGAGCAAAAGGATGTCGTGGCGATGAACGAGCGGGACCTTGAGCGCGTGACGAATCTTCGCAAGCGCGAGCTGACCACAGAAACCGATCTATCCCGCGTCAAGAACACGACTTCAAACGAGAAATCTCAGCTTCTGGAGATATATGCGGAAATCTCGCGTTCGAAGCTGCAGCTGGGGAACCTCAAACTGGAACTGTCCAAGTTGCAGGCAGATCGGCAGAACGACATATTGCTGAAGCTGCAGGAGCGCGAAGCGGCCATCAAGAAACTCGAATCCACGCGCCAGTCCGCCGAAGAGCAATTTTATCTCCTTGCCTCCATCGCGGCTGACGAAAGGAAGGGCGACCAGATCTCCTTCGCCTATGAGGTTCGCCGCCCCAAGAACGGCGTCAATACAGTGATCAACGGCGCGCCTTTCACGGAGCTGCTTCCGGGGGATGTCGTCGCGGTCTCGATTGCGGGAATGTAACGCTAAGGAACGCGCGTGGACCTGAGCTCTCGATCCCTCACAACTTCGGGAACGCTCACTGCGGCGAAAGGCGACGCGCCCATGTTGAGTGAGCTCTTCGGCAGGACACTCGTTATTGCGCCCCATGCGGACGACGAGGTTCTCGGGGCAGGCGGAACAGTGGCCCGGCTTGCCTCAGAAGGATCCGACGTGCGCATCGCCATCGTAACGGAAGGCAAGCCACCGCATTTCCCCTCGGAGGGCGTGGCGCGGGTGAAGGAGGAGGCACGGAGGGCGCATGCGATCCTCGGCGCAGCCGAGACCTATTGGATGGGCTTTCCGGCCGCCGGCTTGGCGGAGACCGTCGTCGCCGATCTGAACGCCTCGCTCTTTGAACTCGTGGCGGAAAGTGCGCCGCAGACGCTTCTCATCCCGTTTGTCGGAGACATGCACGTCGATCACCAGATCGTCTTTACCGCGTCTCTTGTGGCAGCCAGACCGCACCAGGTACAATTTCCAAAATTGATCCTGGCGTATGAAACACTCTCCGAGACGAATTGGAACGCGGCTTATGTGACGCCCAATTTCGCGCCGAACGTCTTCGTCGATATCGAGGATCATCTCGAGACCAAGTTGAAAGCGATGGCCGCGTTTGAGTCTCAGATCCGGCCGGTTCCGCACGAACGCGCCATCGAAACCTTGAAGGCGCTGGCGACGCTGCGTGGCGCGACCGTCTTCAAGCGCGCGGCCGAGGCATTCGTGTTGGTCCGGCAGGTTCTGTAACGCAAGAACCTGCCTGTGAAATGGCCATCGCATCCAAAATGCGGAGGAGGAAATGGCACACTGGCCGGTGTTTGACGAGCAACAGATTGAAGCAGTGGCATCCATGCTTCGTACCGGGCAGGTCAACGCATGGACCGGGCCTTATGTCCGGCAGTTCGAAGAAGCTTACTCTGCCTTCCTTGGCGTAAGGCACGCCATCGCTGTCACGAATGGCACTGCGGCTCTCGAACTCGCGCTCTTCGCGCTCGACTTGAGGCCCGGAGACGAAGTCATTGTTACTCCTCGAAGTTTCGTCGCGTCTGCGGCCTGTGTGCCGTTCTGTGGCGGCGTGCCAGTCTTTGCGGATGTCGATCTGGACAGCCAGAACCTGACAATGAAAACCATTGCGGAGAAAGTCTCACCGAGGACGAAAGGCATCATCGTCGTTCACCTCGCCGGCTGGCCCTGCGAGATGCCTGAGATCATGGCCTTTGCCCGCGAGAAGGGTCTCTGGGTCATTGAAGACTGCGCCCAGGCTCATGGGGCTGAAATCGACGGCCGGCCGGTCGGCTCGTTCGGCGACATTGCCGCCTTCTCGTTCTGCCAGGACAAGATCATCACGACAGGCGGCGAAGGCGGTCTCATTGCGATGAACGACTCATCCCTTTGGGCGAAGGCCTGGAGCAGAAAGGATCACGGTAAGTCATATGGAGCCGTCCAAGGAAAGGCCGGTGGAAGCGGTTTTCGATGGCTTCATGAATCCGTCGGCACGAACCTGCGAATGATGTCTTATCAGGCTGTGCTTGGTCTGTGCCAGCTTTCGCGGCTTGCGGAACTGCAGGCGGCCAGGGAACGAAATGCGCGCATCCTTGTCTCCGCGACGATTGACCTCGACGCCCTTCGGACACCTGTACCGCAGGATGGTATCCGCCATGCGTACTACCGCTTCTACACGTTCGTGAGACCTGATCATCTGAAGCCGAGTTATGACCGGGATAAAATCCTGGCAGCCCTGAACGAGCGCGGCCTTCCCTGCTTCGTCGGCAGTTGTCCGGAGATCTATCTCGAAAAGGCATTCACCAGCCTGGGGCGATCGGTCGAGAGATTGCCCGTCGCCAAGGCGCTCGGTGAAACGAGCCTGGCCTTCCTCGTTGATCCCAGCTTGACTGAAGAGGCAACGATACAAAATGCCAAGCTTCTTCGAGAAACCGTACTTGCCGCAACCGGCACAGGCAGAAAATCAGCTCGGAGACAACGGTCGCCAGCAGCGGTAGACGGCGTCATAGCGGCAGGCCTGAGGCTTAGGCACTAGTACCGCCCTCGCCTGGCTAACGGTCGAGGTGACGCCGCGAGCGCTGAGGCGACCAAGTCGTCCCAAGCCTGCAGCACGCGCTCCTGCGAGTAGGATTTCGCACTGCTTATGGCATTCTCCGCCAGCTTTTCTCTCAGGGTGCTATCCCGAAGGACCAAATCAAGCGCATCCGCCAGCGCGTCGACATTCTCCGGTTCAACGAGAATTCCGTCATGTTTGTCGGTGACCATTTCACCGGGGCCCCATTTGCATTCGAAACTCACGACCGGAATGCCAGCGGCCATGGCCTCAAGAAGAACGATGCCCCACCCCTCATAGCGTGACGATAAGACGAAAACGTCCGCGGTCTCGATCCACTGGCCAGGGCTCGACGTCACGCCCGGCATCTCCACCCGCTGCTTCAACTTAAGCTTGGCACATAGCGTTTGAAGCCTGCCGCGGTCCTCGCCCTCGCCCCAAATGACAAGTTTCCACTCCTGGTGCCGGTCTGCGACTTTGGAGAATGCCTGCAGGAGCAAATCGAAACCTTTCTGATGCGTCAGCCTGCCGACGGCGGTCAACGTCCTGCCAGTCCTGCGGTCGGTCCAATTCGTGGGAAGATCGACGGCGTTCGGAATGACGCGCGCCTTCTGTCTAATGTCATCCGGAAAATACGCAAGCGCCCCATGGGTCATCGTCACCAGACAAAAAGCACGTGGATAGAGCTTACCGCGCAGCCATTTCCACACAACGCCGAAGGGTTGGGCATCGGGATTGTTGCGCTCCGAAACCGCAATCGGAATGCCGGAGCCTAACATAGCAATCAGCGCCGTCACGTTGGTGCGCGTGAGGAAGCTCAGCACAAAAGCCGGATCGGCTTGACGTATCGCCGAGCGTAACCGCCAGATCCGCTGCCAGACTGCGATCGCCGACACAAGCCTGCCCGTCTTCCCCGGCGGAAGGCCCAGTCGCGTGATGCGCACGTCATCTCGGAAGGTGTAGTAAGGTTTTGTATCCGGCGCTTCGAAAGTAACGACCGTCACGGCGTAGCCCGAGGCTGCCCAATGGTTTGCGAGAAGGCTGACGACATGTTCAGTGCCGCCTGCCGACAGCCCGGGTATCACGATGGCAATCCGGTCAGCATACCGCCGTCCGTGCGGTTCGGCAGCGGCGGTTTGCATGCCGGTGATTGCCTGTATCACTGCGGGTAACGGCCCGCGATCCGTTCTTCGGAGAGCCATTCCATGAATGCGTCGAAATGCGAAGGGCCGTCAGGTGTGCTCGTTGCCCACGCGTCGTTTACTCCCGGCTTAGCGCCAAACTGCGCCTCGACGGAGTCGGCCATTCCATCCTGATCGTCGTCTTTGTAGGCTGCCGCGCTTTGCATCGCTGGGATTTGCCCGGGCGCAGTCACCATCCGGCCTTTGCCGTTCTGACCTTGCGGCCCCATGTCCCTCACCCAGGCCTGATCGAGACTATCTCGTGGGAACGCGCCGGATTTTGTACGAACGTCATCATAGGCTTTTGCTGCCGGGGCGACCTCGCTCACACTCAAGGGGCAAGGCGGGCTGGAGACGAGGAACCGCTCGGTTTCCGGCGCCACGGTGACGATTGTCTTGGTGGGCGGCGCCCAGGTGACATTGCCTTCCTGATAGATCTGGGGATCGGCAACCCGCGCTGCGTCCTGCGCCTTGATGGCATAAGTCAAATCATGCGTGCTTGGACCTGCCTTGAAATAATTCCCCGCATACGCGATCGGCGTTCCGCCGGGATACTGAGAGAAGACCTCCGCCCATTCGGACTGGGCGTTGTAAAAAACGTTGTTGATGATTTCGATGCATGACTGCCCGTAGTGATTGTTGTCAGGATTCCGGTCCCTGTTCGACAGGCAGAGATTCCTGAGGAATGTCAGGTTCTGGGCGGTTCGGGGATCGGCGCCGAGCAAAGTGCATTTGCTGTGTTTGTTGAGCCCCTCCGCCATGATCGAATCCGCGATCGTTACGTCAGAAGCGTTGGAATAGGTGCTGATATTTTCATCCGTTGCCCAGGAGATCGAGACATGGTCGACATATACCTTTCGGCTGTTCTCGATAACCAGCCCGTGAACGTTCTTGATTGTGTTCGGAAGGCGAGGCCGGAGGCGGATATGGCGGACGACGACGTCATTCGTCCCCTTGAACACCAGAAGCGTATTTTTCCCCTCACTGTCAGGTTGCTCGATCGTCAAGACGATACCGTCACCGGGGGCAGTCTGCCCTAGAATGGAGACAAAGCCATCCTCGCTGCGGACGACGAGGCTACGCTTTAGGTTGATGACGCCGGCTACACGGAAAACGCAGTTTCGCGGCCCCGTCGCCTCGATACATTCTCTAAGACTTCCGGGGCCGCTATCATCGAGATTGGTGACCGGGATGACGGTACCGTCCCTGCCGCCCTGCGCAGTCTTTCCGTAGCCTTCAGCGCCAGGGAATGCATCAGGTGCTGTGCCTGCTGCCAGAGCGTAGCCGTTGATGGCAGAGAATGTGAAAACAAGGGCCAGCACGCGCGCTGCCCTGGTGAATCTTGGCGCCGCTGTTGCCGGGTGATGCAAACTACCTTTAGCGTCTGTGCCGTTCGTATCCAAAGCCAGAACCTCCGGACTTCAACAACGCCCAACGAATGCGCCTCTGTAGTTTGCCAATCCTGCCTAATTAAATGCACGAAGCGCTCCGCCAAAATGCGCCGCTTCATGAGTAGAAGCAATAATGAATTCGGGCGACACCCAACAGTGTTGCGGCATGCTGTAATATTCAAATGACCCGTAATCGCGAAGATGCTAATCTCGCGCATTCGAAGCTTACGAGCTTTGGGATGAATTCTATGGGTTCGATGCCATTAGTCGTAATCTACCCGTTCGTCGGTGATGAATTCGGCGGAAGCGACATTTCAGCCATCAAGCTTATTGAAGCGCTTCACCCC
>NZ_JBNDHT010000167.1:0-13561 GCF_056755115.1 Rhizobium sp. SVR5-2C
GCTGCGGCGGCTACCGGCGTGATCTTTAGGCCAGGCAACTGGTACAAGCAGCTCGACAAGCCAAGATGGCGCCCGCCCGATTGGCTGTTCGCCCCGGTCTGGACAGTTCTCTATGCATCGATCGGACTGTCGGGCTGGCTCGTATGGCGAGAGGCAGGCGTTGCCGGAGCAGCACTGCCTCTCAGCGTCTATGCAGTCCAGCTTCTGCTCAATGCTGCGTGGACGCCGATCTTTTTTGGACTTCACCGACCCGGGCTGGCCGTGGTGGAGATCATGGTGCTTTGGGT
Source organism: Rhizobium sp. SVR5-2C (assembly GCF_056755115.1). NCBI lineage: Bacteria > Pseudomonadati > Pseudomonadota > Alphaproteobacteria > Hyphomicrobiales > Rhizobiaceae > Rhizobium > Rhizobium sp. SVR5-2C. Next base: position 288 of record NZ_JBNDHT010000167.1, read on the forward strand.
TGCGATCCTGGCGACGATTATATTGTTTCACCCCGTGAATGCGGCTGCCGCCTTGCTACTTGTTGCTTACCTGGCATGGGTGAGTTTCGCAGCGGCACTTAACTTGTCCATCTGGCGGCGCAACCGCTCGAAACCACTGTCGCAGGGTGCCCGATGAGACCCCGGTGGGTCGTCGTGAATGACCGGATGCAGCAAGGCTACCGGTACGCTCTCGTTGCGCCAATCGGCCGTAACTTTCATCCCGATTTCCGGCCAGACTTGACACCCGCCGAGATGCACAGCATCGCTTCGGATGGCACTATTCTTTCGCGCAAGGTCAGCCGGTCGAAGTTGGCCGAAACTGTTAACGCAATCGCTCCAAACACAGTTGCAATGGAAGCCTGCGCCAGCGCTCATCACTGGGGACGGCAGTTCAAGTATGATGGGCGACAGGTTCTGCTCATCAATCCTCGCTTCGTAAAGCCCTTTGTGCGCGGCTCCAAGAATGATGCAGTTGACGCAGCGGCAATATACGAAGCTGCGATACGACCGACCATGCGGTTTGTACCGGTCAAGTCGACCGCGCAGCAAGACCTTCAGTCGCTGCATAGAATAGGAGAACGTCTGATTGTTCAGCGTACCTCGTTGATCAATCATGCACGCGGCCTTCTCGCCGAGTATGGAATCGTTTTGCCGCAAGGGCCGTGGCGCTTTGCATTCCAGGCACACCCTCGGCTGTCGACAATGCGGCTCTTTCCAATCTCGGACGCGAGCTATTCCTCGAACTCCTCGACCAGCTGACCGATGTAAATGGCCGGGTGGCCAAGCTCGACGCGAAGATTGGGGAGATTTGCCGCGAGCGAGAAGATTGCCGCCGTCTGTCCGAACTGCCAGGCATCGGTCCGATCATCGCAACAGCACTTGTTGCTAGCGTTGAGGACGGACATCACTTCAAATCCGGGCGAGAACTGGCAGCTTGGATAGGGTTAGTCCCACGACAATACACGACTGGCGGCAAGCCACGCCTCGGTGGAATTGGTCGCCGAGCGAACCATTATCTCCGTCGCCAGATGATCCATGGCGCGCGTGCTCAGTCATCAGTCGACTTGCCAAGCACGACGATCACCGATCTCGATGGCTGAAAAAGCTCGTCGCTCGCAGGGGATTCAATAGAGCGCTTGTTGCGCTTGCCAACAAGATCGCTCGCGTAGCATGGGCATTACTAGCGCGACAGGAGCGGTGTGCCGCACAATAGTCATTTGCCAATCGTTGCCTGTGAGGCAATGATGAATGCGAGGTAAGAACTGATGGCGCAACGGCAGGGACCGCAGCTTCGGATCCTGATCTACGACAAGGCCGCAAAGGTCGATCATGTTATGAGGACAGAGGTAGAGGACTCCCATCAAGGCCAGGGGCGTGACCGCTCAAGCGATAGGCCGGACAGGTTCACGCATCCAATGCCGAGTGTCACCAAATGTTCATCTCGCCCGGGAGGCGTCCATAAATTGTCGTAGATGCCACGCGTGCAGGTGCCATGGAAGAAGGCGAAGGCCCGGTCATGGGCGTCGAACACCATCTCCTGGCTCTCGCGCATATAGGCCCGCGCAAACATCATCCGGCTGTGGCAAAGCCGGACACGGGCGACCTTGACGGTCGTCGTCACCGGACTGGCGCGATGAGGAAGTGACCAGCCAGAAAGAGCAGGTAAGGGCTGATGTTCTCGCCCATGCTCACTGGCGCAACGAACGCCGCCGGCAGCTCCTGGAGCGGGCCGAACGGTGACGCCGCAATCGACCCTTCTTCCTCGAGGAGAATTCGAACACCGGAGATCCGGGCGCGGCAAAATTTGTGTGCGAGACGCGGCAATCAGCCAAGTGAGAATTCCTCACCTCATACTCTATCGCCATCGCGGCTCGCGAGGGGCATTGTGGAGAAGTTCGCTCGCTGTTGCAAAGGGGCCAAATAGCTGCAGCAGGCGGGCTTCCTCGATATCAGTGAGATGGTGTCGCTTCGCGAACTCTTGAACAGACCATACGGGTTTGGTCTCGACATTCTCCAGAGATTCAATGCGCTGCATGCTTACTCAGTCCTCCTTACTAAACGGGAGGAGGAAATACATGTTCATACATTAGAAAGATATAAAATAAGACATGTCGCCGCTTGTTGGTACGCTGCCGAACACATCACAGCGGCGATTTAGTGACTCCTCGAACGGGTACACCCTGCTTCCGCGCACCCACGCTGGTTACTGGAAGCCCATCCCCTTGAACGGCGGCGGGCTTTGTCCTCATCATTGCGAGTTTGGCCTCACGCTCGTCCGGGTGCCGCGACACCTGGAGCAATCGTCAGCACGCGTACGACTTCCGCGGCCAACTCTGTGACATCGTACACGAGGGCCGCTCCATGGTTACCGGTGGCCGTCGTGACTATCGACGTACGGTCAGGGAGCGCTATCAGGGACACCACCTGATCCGGTTTATGAAAACAGGCACCGCAGCCTGTCCAATCAGGGTCAATTGTACAAGCCTCATGTCATCCCTCCTGCACGCGAGGTTTGCTTCGCGGTATAAACGCAAGAGACTTGGGGAAGTTTAGGTGGGGATTGGGTTCGAGGGAAGCTACCTCAGTTTGCTATGAACCAGCCTCGAGGTAGGGCGAAGACGTTTAGAAGAGCGTCGGCGGATGGTGGGGCACTGTCTTGAAATCGTTGCGTTAACTCCTAAATCTTGGCCGTTAACTAGGCCTAGATAAGGAGGTTAAAATGGCTGACTACCGGTTTGAACGTCCGATTTTCATCCGGCAGAAGAACTACATCCAAGAGATCACCAATATCGACGATGCATTCGACCTGTTGGAGGAATGGCCCGGCCATCGACGTGATCTTGCCTACGACACAGTTCTAAAGGCTTGTCGTGATGCTTACGTTGGCCGAATGCCTTTAAGCGCCCTATACGAGACATTGCGCCGCTTTGCCAAAAAGGCCGGAGCTTTGGTCGACATTGAAGAGGTGCCGAATTTTAGCATCCTGTCGAGCGATAGGAGCGTGTCTAGCCGGTAATGTCGGTGTCCCAGCTCGCCGTTCTGCTCGCCCTTACCGGAGCGAGCCCGCTCGCGTTGTCTATCGCCGAGAAGGTTGTCGCCACCACTCGCCCGTCACCGCCCGGTGGCGGGTTTTCTATTGCGATCCGGGGAGCTGCTGAGGAGTGCCAGGCGCTGCAGGTAGCCTGTTTTCGGTGTTCTGTCGGTCGGGCGGCACCGTTGGAGCAGTCTCCGGGTCGGTGCGGACCCAATATCCGATAGCCAAACCAATGAGTACGACCACAATGGCCGCGATTATTGCACCGAGCGCTCGTTTGCTCGACATGGTTTGAGCCCTTTCTTTCTACGTTCGAGCTGCAGTTGCAGAACCTTACCGCTCCGTCTTTTGGCCTACTCTACGCCTCACGAGCTTCAGGGTTCGATCCGGCTGGACGATATAGACTTCCTGCACGAAGTTCCCGAATTGATCCTCAAACTCGTTCGGCACGGTGCTGCCAACAGGCGATTTGGTGAGGCGTGCCACGTGGCCACCATACGTGATGCTGCCCGGAACGGGTTGGATCTCGGCGGAGCCGGCGGAGCAGGACGAGAGTGTAATGACTGCGGCGGATGCAATGAAGTAGAGTTTCATAGGTGTCCTTTCACAAGAGGCCACCCGAACCGCGGCGGATTACCAATGTTCCGCCTAGTCCCTACTTCCGAGCGGGGACGCCGCTTTTCCGCCCCGCAGCTCGGCACTGAGAGCTAGTCGCTAACTGAGGGTGCGGCACTTACCTTTGATCAACGCTTCCAGATCGCCGCCGCTGACGATAGGCTCCGGCATTTGCCCGGAGTGCACGAAGACCTCGATGGCTTGGAGGTCACCAATGTTCATCCGGCAATATTCCAAGGCTTTTTCGAAACAGCCGAATGTTTTGTTCCGTGTCCCTGGTGACCAGGAATGCACGGTTGTCGGAATGCCGACATAATCGGAAGCGCGGTGGGGCATGGTACTTTCCGTATCGTTCTGGTGCGAACGTTACCACATGACAGAAAAATGACGGTGGCTTTGCTCTCCAGATGGTTAGCGTTTCACTACTGGATCCAGACAAAGCGCTGGCCATCTACAGTGCGAAGTGGCCGGCCGGATCAAAGCATGAAGACTTATCGGAACGGCGGATTTGCTTCGATCCAGCTGCCCGTGCCTTTGAGGGTTCGATCGTGCTTATGGTTGTGTGTCAACTCAGACACTATAAGCGTGTCGCTATCTTGAATGAATCGACGGTAGTGGTCGTAAACTTCCGCAGCCGTGTTGGCTAGGTTTACGAGCCAACATGAGATCTGGCATTTGTGCGCTCCGCGGCTCGTCAGGTCACGTAGGACCGGCCGGTAACACGGTGCGCTTTCCTTCTTCACGAGATCGAAAGTTAGGATGAACGGAGGCATGCTCCCATCCTCCCAGCTGCGTGGGCTAGAGACGTCCCCATGGAGACCGATATCCCGGTATCGCGATGTCCGTGACCCACCTCCCGTTGCTTTCCTGAAGAACGCACTTCAGCGGAATTTGGTTCAAGGCGGCAAGCCAGTAGAAAGTTCATATCGCGAAATGCGAAGGCCCCGCCGGCTCGTCGCGGGTCTGCTCTGTGTAAATCCGGGTGCAAGCAGGCAGGCTGGATCACTCCAACAAGGGATACCACTATGGCACCGATGGTCGACCTCGCGCGCACCGCGGCGGAGAAGAAAGAAGAACTCGACCGTTGGGAGAAGGGGCCGACCGAATCCGATCGCCCGGACTACGCCTACGCCTGACGCTCTTCCTCGATTACACGACCCTCAAGAAGATGGGTCTCACCGATCGCGAACTGGCGAAAAAGTACGAGGTAAGGCGCCCTCGATCGAGCTGCGCTCTGCCTTCGAGCGCTTCACGCAATGGCTGACCTTTCGCTTGATGACGGTGACTATTCCGTCACCGGCGTGGGTTCTGACGACGGTGGCACGGTGGTCAAAGCATCGGCGCTGCTCACGGGGCAGACCCTCACCATCGTACGCGATCCACCGTTGACGCAAGAAACGTCTCTTGAAAACCAGGGGCCGTACAATGCGAACGTGGTCGAGAGCCGCCTTGATCTGATGGTGATGCAGGCCCAGTCCGTCAAAGAGGCGACGGACCGATCGTTCAAGGTTGAACCCGGACAGCCGGCGCCGTCCTTGCAGTTGATCGCGGCCGCTGAGGGATTTGCCTCGGCCGCCCAGCAAAGCGCTCAGGACGCCGCAGCGTCGGCCACCGCTGCCGCTGGTCTCGAAACCACCTATCAAGGATAGGTAACGACGCCTCAGGATATGTCGTCTCGGCTTCCCAGTGGTCCGCCAAGGCGCAGGACTGGGCCGTCAAGATGGACGGACTGGTGGACGGAGCGGGACTATTCCGCCAAGTACTGGGCAGGACAGGCGTACCTTCAAGGTGGCGTCCCTGTGGCTACAATCCTTCAGGTATATGGCAACGGAACCACCACGCCGCCCGGACACATCCCGTATATCCCCGGCTTCGCGGTAACATCCGCCTACCCCCAACTCCGAGCATACGGTTTAGCCAATGGGTGGGCCACGGATGGGAGCGGCAACCCCGTACTCCCGAACGTAGAGAGCCCGTTCCTTCGTGGATGGCGTGCAGGTCAGACAGGCAATGATGCTGGGCGTGTTTGGCTCGGTGCAGCAAGACGCCCTGCAGAGTATCACAGGCCAGTTCAACGTTGGTGCCCTTGTTAGCGGCGTGGGCGGTGTATTCGCTAGCGCTCCGACGACCGCCTCTCGTGCGGCAACGTCACAAACCGACTCAAACCAAATATCCTTTGACGCCTCCCGCGTGGCTCGCACAGCAGCGGAAACCCGCGTGGTCAACATACCGGTCACCCTCTACATCAAGGCATATGATGCCCCGGTAGACCCTGCCTTGTTGGTGGCCGCACAGGTAGTGAGCGACTTGGGCACCACAATGACCACCGTGGCCAAGCTTGGTAGGTTCTCTACGCCGAGGGCTACACTGTCCGGCCCCGCATTTGACATGACGGGTCTCTTGGCAGACCTACGCGAGTTCACGGTGATTGTTGAGGGATTTGGTGGGGCGTCTGCATCACGTCCCCGCATCCAGCTTGGTACATCGGGCGGCGTGGTGACAACAGGGTATGACCATTCCTGCCACCAGCTCTCGCCCGGGGGTAGAGATACGGCTGACGCCGTTCTGAATGCCTCCGAGCTGATTGATCTGAAGATCCATCAACAGCTACAGGGCGGTTTGGAGATCGAAACCGGGCTAGTCGGGAAGGAGGGAGTGGTCGGAACGAAACGCGCTCGCCGGGATCATGCAGTCCCCGGATGAAGTCGTCGTCCAGATAGCCGGCAGCGCCCGTCGCCTGCCGCTGCGCCACATGCAGTCCCTGATTGACGAAAGCGCGGCTCTTAAGGATCTCCTCATCCGCTATTTGCAGAGCCTGCAGGTGCAGATCGCCGGCACGGCGCTCGCGAACGGAAGAGCGACGATCGTTCAGCGGCTAGCTCGCTGGCTGCTCATGTGTCAGGATCGCATCGGAAACCCACACCTGGCGTTGACCCATGAGTACCTCTCGACGATGTTGGGAACCCGCAGGGCCTGGCGTAACCACAGCGATACATGTCCTGGAAGGTGACCACCTGATACGATCCACGCGAGGTGTTTGCACGATCACGAACCGGCCAGGCCTCATTGAGCGGGCCGGCGGAATCTACGGAGCACCGGAGACGGAATACCGGCGCCTGATCGTTGTGAGCGCAGAAGATGAGGCTCCGCATGGGACGGAACGCCACTTTCGTTCTAGTCGGGATTCGGGGCGCTACCTTTCTTGAGGCTTCTAAGTCAATCCTCACGCAACCGTGCGGTTTTGGCCTCGAGCTGAAGGCGTTCCTGTTCAAAAGGATTGCTGCGGGGCAGACAGGGCCGTCGAACTAGACTTGGAAATACGACCAAGGGGCTCGTCCAAAGGGTCAAACATGGCGAGCCCCTGGTCTGATGGCGGCCCCGGATATTGTGTAACGTTGCCGTCACGCGCCGGGCTTGGTGGCTACAGCTCCTAAACTAAAACTCAAGGCGGCGCGCGCTCGCCAATAATAAGGTAAGGGTCGAAGGGCCCGCCGAAAAGCGAGCCCTTGCCGCGCCTCTTGTATACCCTAGCCATTCAGCGCGGAATTGACCACGCGGCACCCGGAGAGGGGTGTCATCAGCCGGTTGATCAGAAGAACTGCCGCGCACCCCAGGCGCGCCAAAGGTTCTGCAATGTTCCCCCAAAAAATGCCCCGCCGGAGCAGCAGTTAACGGGGAAAAGGTGACCGCGCGGCACCAGGGAAGAGGGCTGCGGCTCCAACATCACTGGCGACTTTCGTCGGGAAGACTACCGCGCGGCCGCCATCCAGACGCCCAGGACGCGCAACCGTTCCCGTCCGGTAGCGTACGAACAAAGAAGACCCCGCTGGCTGGTGAGCGGTTGCGAGGTCAGGTCGCCACTAAGGCTGGATGCGCTGGCGGGGCGGATGCCAACACGCAATCCGGCACAATAACGAAGAGAGGAGACTTCGCGTTCCGGTTCGCCAGCGTACAGACAAAGCCGTGCCTCGGCGGGCTCGGCCGGTTCATCTGCTGGAGTCAATCCAGCACCACGGACTTGAACGGGAATCTCGAATTGTTAAGCGTATCGGCTCTCCCCGATGGACCAAATCCGCGACGAGCTCGCGGGCGGAGGTGACGGCCTCTTCATGAACTGCGGCAAGATTTGGCAGATCGATAATACCTTCGTCGTCTTCGACGAATTCATCGGCTGCACGGATATGGAGGTAATACTTCGCCATCTACCAACAACCGCGGGAGGGCGCTCTCCTAGTTCGCGAACAATCAAGGCTTCACATTGTTCCTGTCCGGTTAGCGCGCCCCCGATGATGACCGCGCGGTGCCAGGACGAAGTGTCGGTCATCGCTGGCGTTTAACAGGACGGCTGCCGCGCGGCCATATCGATAACTAATCGGCACCAGCGACGTTCCCGTCCGCTAGCGTACCGACAAAAAGAGACCCCGCGTGCTTTGAGTCAGCTCGCCATTACGAGTTGCCGATGGAGGCAGGATCAGTATCGCATCCATAGCCCAGCTTCTCTGGCGGCGGCAATAAAAGCGGTTCGTGCAGCCTCGTGCGACGTACGATCGTCGAGCGCCGCTTGACAAACATTTTGTGCACGAAAGAAAGCCGGACCGAACGTGGACCACCGCGTTGTAAGCAATGTCAAGGCTGCCCGTGTGCCTGTGATTACCTCGCACCGCTCACTGGGCCTCAGTTGCAATTCAACATTGGTGGCCCAGTGACCGTCGTCCATAACAGTACCTCGTAAGATGATGAGCGGTTAACAACAGCGGCGCTGTTCGGAAGTTCCGGCCTTCCCTGACTTGCTGATATTAGTTGGTGGAAGACGAAAGGGAATCAGCGCGTGGAGCAGAGGACCGCGCGGCCTTCCGAGGGCAAGGAAGGGTCAAAGCACGCCACGCGATCCCAACGGCTAGAACAATGAAAGCATTGCAAGGTTCCGGTGCGGTAGCGTACCGATCGCAATCGGCTCATATGACGTTGAACAGCGCGGCCAAACTCCCGATGACTTCGGCAAATAGCTTGCTTTACTCAGGCGGTGGGCCGTCATCCCCCCGGCTGCGAAGCCTAGCCTCACGTAACCTCGCGGTCTTGGCTTCGCGTTGAAGGCGTTCCGTTTCGAGAATGGTTTTGGCAACTTTATTGGTTGCTTCCAGCCTCGCTTGTTGCTCGCTTGCAGATCGACTACCCAACTGTTCCTCCGTTGCAACTGGTATCATCCCGCGATTAGGGGATGCTGTGTTAACGGGCTGCTTAAAAACTTAGCCCTGCGCGGACCTGCTTCAAGCATCGGTCCGTTGCCGTACGGTGGCAGCCCGCCTCAAGACTCTGGGATACACCAGTCGTTTCGATGGCCGGGCCGCCACTTTCGAGCGAAGCCTTCCCGCAACAGCGTCTTGCCGACCTCTTCAGTGGGCATAGCCTATGTTATGGAGACCGCACGACGTTGAAAGTTCGTTGTCGGATTTTCCGATAGTGACGCCGCCAGTACCGCGATCACGCCTTTTCGCGTGCGTGGCTTTTAGCCTCACGCATAACCATTCGTTGAGACCAGCAATTTTAAACTGCTTCCATTTCAAAGATGGATTCCACCATGCCTGATTGGTTTCGATACATCGTTTTCATGGGCTTTATCGCATTGGTTTCGGGTGTGCCCTGGTCACTTACTGGCTTTCTTCCCGGCGGTGACATACGCTCACGCCAGCTTCCGTTCCTTGATGCACTTCGCGTGCGATCCGATCTCCGGCGTGTTTATGCCCGAGACGAAAGGAACACCTTCCCCAACAGTCGCATATTCTGAGCGTCGCACTGGACGGTATTGCCGTGACAGCCGTCAATGAGGTACAGACGAGTAATTCCGCTATCACTGGCTGTCCTCAATGCAGCTTCTTCGGCGCGTCTTCGATCATTTCGAGGATTTGGACCATGCCCAACACCGCATGCGACATTATCTAGCCTGACTTTTCGGCCGGCTCTCCCGTGCGACGATCGATGATGGTCCAGCTGCCATCGGCTTCCTGCATGGTGGAAATCCGGTTCTGCTTCACGCTTCGCCTCCTTGGTGAAGGGTAAAGTCAAACAAGGAAGGCGGCTGGGGTCTAGTCGCGCCTTCACGTTTAAGCGGTCGTACTTCGGCGACCAGCCACGAACCATCCCGCGGCTAATCGCGCTTTCCGTCAATGCAAGCTGAAGTTTCAGGTGCGGATGTCGGCCAGCAGCGTTGCTATCGACTGACCCATCGGTGCTCCGGAACCCATGTCGTAGGCGCCGGCAACGAAGAGGTGATGCACCTGCTCGATTGCCGCCCCGGCCTTCAACGCAGCAAGCAGACGTGGGTGCGCGTCGCTGATCGTGACTTCACAAGGCGGTGTCCAATAGGTGCCTTGCACCAATTCTTCTTCGTTCGGCTGCCGGGCATATCCGTTCTCCATTCCTAAAAGTGTTTAGCTACCGGCCGGGACGCCGTATGTTCTTATTATGTTCTTGTCTTAGGAGGAGTCAACAAGGCGCGACTATGAAGCGTCGAAGCAGGTTCAGCGCTTTGGGCTATCAGAGCGATGACCGACCCTAGACGCGCAATGTGCCTGACGCTCGCTGTGTCTATTGACATGGTTTCGGCTTCACTGATCGCGTCGCGGCAGCTTATATATGGTTGACGCTGCCGCCAAAGCGCAAAAGTTAAAATACCTGCGATGTCTTGGCGGGTTATCGGATCACCAATAGAAGATGAGCCCCGTCGCGCAAAAGTTCGACGGCCGTAGTAGCTCCGTTGGTGCCGAGAGCACTCCGCAGCTCTGCTACCGACGAGACCGGCACCCTGTTGACCGCTACGATCATGTCACCCGTGCGAAGTCCGGAACGATCGGCCGCGCTTTCTCCAGCAACCCTCTCGATGACCACACCCGAAGTTCCTACGGCATTGGATTCGGCAGCAGTAGCATCCCGCAACGTCGCGCCGGCAAGGGGCGTGCCTGCGAAATCAGCCGACGCGGGAGCATAGCTGGCGATGGTCACGTCGATCTCGTGCTGTTCGTCGCCACGCTTCACGGCCAGCCGGACCTTGGTTCCAGCGGGTGTCAGGCCGATCCTATTCCTGAGATCGGTCGAGCCATGCACGGGACGTCCGTCGATTGCCGTCACCACATCGCCAGTCTTCAATCCCGCCTGCTCGGCCGATGATCCGGCTTCGACATTGGCAATCAGCGCGCCGCGCAGATCGCCGAGCTTGAGGGCCTCTGCAACGTCCGGCGCGAGGTCTTGGATACCGATGCCGAGCCTGCCGCGCTGGACCTCGCCATGGGCGATCAACTGCTTCATCACCGTCACCGCCATGCTGCTGGGGACTGCAAAGCCGATGCCGACGTTGGCGCCGGCGGGGCTGAGGATCGCTGTATTGACCCCGATGAGCTTGCCGTCGAGTGACACCAGCGCGCCCCCGGAATTGCCGGGGTTGATCGAGGCGTCGGTCTGGATGAAGTCCTCATAGCCTTCGATGTTCAATCCGCTCCGCCCGAGCGCGCTGACGATGCCGGAAGTCACCGTCTGGCCGAGACCAAAAGGGTTGCCGATGGCGACGACGTAGTCGCCTACCTTGAGGCCATCGGAATCGCCCATCTGGATCGCAGTAAGGTTTTTCGCGTCGATCCGGAGCAAGGCGATGTCGGTCTCCTTGTCGCTACCGATGAGCTTTGCGGGCAGCTGACGTCCATCCTTCAGCGTCACGGAGATTTTCGTCCCGGCATCGACGACATGATGATTGGTCAGCACATATCCTTTAGCGGCGTCGACGATGACGCCCGAGCCGGCGCTCATCCTGGCTTGCGGTTGCTGCTCCGGCAGATTGAAGAAGCGGCGAAAGTTGGGGTCGCTGTAAAGCGGATTGTTCTCGGCGGGCGAACGCGAGACTACCGCGATGTTGACGACGGCTGGCGTCACATGCTCAAGCATCGGCGCCAAGGTCGGAAGGTGGGCGGAAACCGTGGTGGACTCTGTCGGTTGCCCGAAGATCGGGTTGATTGTGAACAGGACGGCTCCGGCGGCGATGGCTGTGGAAGCGGCAATCGTACGGAGCCTCGGGGCGAGATCGAACATCGGTTGCTCCTTGAATCTGATTGTTTCCTAGGAAGAACGGGTCCGGCGGCCCGGACCCGTTCTGGTTCAGTTAGACACTGGACAGCGGGTGGTTATGGCTGAACCAGATGCTGCCAGCCGCCAGTACTGCGACGACAATGCCGGCAATCACGTGCGCCCACATCGCTGCGGTCACAGCCGTGAAGCCGAGGACCCACGGAGCGACCACGGCCCATAGGCCGAGCACCAGGTTCACCCATTCCTCCGCCTCATAGAAGGCGTAGAGCGCAGCGACGGCGACCAGGGCTATGGCCGCGCCGACAATCCAGGCATTCCATCCTGCATAGGCCTCGGCTGTGAAGCCAAGCAGCCATGGCGAGATAAGAAGACCAAGACCGGCAACGATGTTCACGATATCGAATACCGTCCGGTTTTCCGAAGACAGGGATCTGAACATGATTCATTCCTCCTTTCGGTTGGTTGGCATCATCAATGGACCGTCTCCTGGAGAGAAGAGGCGGGTGAGGCAGCGGCGTCGTTGCCGCCGCCGCGAAGCGGAGTTTTGGAATCGGGGCAGGCAAGCTGCGTCGCTTCTCCCGATCCGGTCAGAACCAGTCCGAGTTCATCCGAGGTGAAGACGCCCTGCGCGATGTCATGCAGCGCAAGGTCGCTCATGCCAGTCGCCGCGGCGTTGAGTCTCGGCTGAGCGCCACGAGCGAGCGCGCGACGGCGTGCGGCTGCCGCAAGCGTTAGCGCAAACCTGTTTGGAAGAACCCTTTCGCAATCGAAGACGACATATGGATCCATGGTTGAACCTCACGCGGCGTTTCGATCGATCGCACCGTGGAAATTCCGCCGCTCGACATCGCGTTCGAGCGCGAGCAGCGCCTGCTCGACCTCGTTTAGCGACGGTCGCTTGTTCTCCGGTATGCCAGCAGACGTCGGCGTGTTGGTTTCGTGGTGTAAATCTCTTGCAATCTCCATCGTTCATCCCTCCCTTTGGCGAAGGTCACTGGCGGCCGCTATCGGGCCGGCCGCCTGGTTGAGTGGTTCGATTAGTTCTTGATGGCGGTGCGCTTGACCTGCGATTGCGCCTTCTCGCTCTTCGGCAAGGTCACCGTCAACACACCGTTCTTGAAGCGGGCATCGACCTGATCGTCCCTGACCTCGACGCCGAGCGAGATGCGGCGCTCGAAGCGGCCGTAATAGCGCTCGGTAAACTGGCGATCCTTGTCTTCGGTCTCGGAGCGCTTCTCGCCCTTCAACGTCAACACACCGTCATTGAGCAGGACCTCGATGTCCTTCTCTTCAAGGCCGGGCACTTCGGCGGTCACCTTGATCTCCTTGTCGGTGTCGGAGATCTCCACGCTCGGCCAGCCGGCACTAAAGCTGGAGCCGCTGCCGAAGGATTGTAGGCCAGAGCCAAAGCCGCGGAAGACGTCGTCGAACAGGCGGTTCACCTCGCGGTGCAACGACAGGAAGGGATCACGGTCGTCGTCGCGCAGGACACTTGGAACCTGGTCACCGTTGTCGCGGCCCCAGGGAATCA
>NZ_JBNDHT010000168.1:0-13265 GCF_056755115.1 Rhizobium sp. SVR5-2C
ACGGCGAGATAGAACGCCGCCACGATTGCGATGACTGCAAGGCCCGGAAGCGGCCCGAGCACGGCATTGTCGATGACATATGACCAGGAATGCGCCTGCACCAGCGGGTTGCCCTCGGTCTGCAGCTTGGGCGTCGTGATCTTCAGGCCCCAGGCAAGCAGCATGATGAGATACATCCAGCCATAGTTCCGCTGCAGCCGGCGATGCAGGGCGTCGGTATAGCTGAGCAGGAATTTCGGCTTTCGCAGGCTGCGTGCAACCACCGAGCCCCAATCGAGCCCGGTACCAGGTTCCGGAGCCAGTATCTGGGCGAAGTAGTTCTTCTCGACCTGCCTGACGCGAGCCCGGTAGATGTCGAAGAAGCGGTAGCGCCGCGCCTCGATCAACAGCAGCAGCGTGATCAGCATCATTCCGAACAGAAGCACACCATGGTGCGATGTCGGCGTGGACAGCGAGACCGAGAGAAGAGCTGCGACCACGGTGATTGCCCAATTCGACGTCCGGTCGATGCGATCCCGCCAGCTCGTCATCCGACCCATTTCGCCGCGATAGTAGTGCGCGAGCGTATTGGTCATCTCGCCCTGGCTCGCCGGAAGCGGCGGCCATGGCCCCTTCACGACGCTCTCGTCGTAGTCACGTTTGCTGAAATCCGTCGTCATGGCATTTCCTCCATTTTCTTATTATTGAATTTCCAATTCATTCTGCGCCTGTAAGGCTGCCATTGCAAAAGACTTCAAGCAGCCGTAGAGGCTTGCCTCAATTCGAAAGGCCTCAATTCGAAAGGTATGGCGATGGCAAAGAAAATCGACGAAGAAGCGCTTGCAGAAGCCTATAACCGCGCCCTTGCGCTCGAAAAGGCGGGCGATTTCGACGCGGCGGTAAAGGCCTATGAGGAAGTGCTGGCGATCGACCCCGAAGATCACGGAGGTGCTGCCGTCCGCATCGCTTCGATGGGCCGCGGCGAAACGCCGGTCAAGGCGCCCGACGCCTATGTCGAAACCCTCTTCGACCAGCACGCCGAAGTCTTCGAGGACGTGCTTGTCGAGCAGCTCAGCTATCATGTGCCGATGCTGGTCCGCCAGCGCCTGCAGGAGCTGAAGCTCGGGCCCTTCAAGCGCATGCTGGACCTCGGCTGCGGCACGGGTCTGACGGGCGGCACGCTGCGCGATCTCTGCGAAGATATGACGGGCATCGACATTTCCGAAAACATGGTCGAGATCGCCCATGAGAAGGATCTCTACGAAACCCTCTTCGTCGCTGAAGCCGAGGACTTCCTCGACGACAACGATGAAGACCCCTTCGACCTCATCACCGCGACCGATGTCTTGCCCTATCTCGGCGCTCTCGAGCCGCTGTTCTTCGGCGCGGCGGAAAACATGACGCCCGGCGGCCTCTTCATCTTCTCGTCCGAGATGATCCCTGGCGACGCCATAGACGGCCCCTCCTACATGGTCGGCCCGCACCAGCGCTTCCTGCACGCCGAAACCTATATTCGCGACCGCCTGGCGGCGACCGGCTTCGACATCGTAGAGGTGACCGAAATCAACGTCCGCATGCAGGAGGGCCAGCCGAGCCCCGGCCATCTGGTCATCGCGCGCCTCGCCGGCTGACGATCCTGGCGCGAGGCTGCTAGCTCACACGGACCGGACGTGGTGCGCAGCTTGCAGACGCCAAGTGACCGTTGATGGCCCTGAAGCAGGTCTTGAGACGGTTGTCTTGCGCCAACGGGATGGGGTCAGAAGCCGGGATGGAGTCCCGCGACAGCAACCATTAAAAGGGGTAATTTTGGCTGCGGGCACTCCGTTCAGGAGGCAGGGGCATGGGCAATGTTGAGGAAAGAACTCCTGTCACGCCGTCGTCTTTCGCTGTGGGCAGAGCCATCCTGGGCGAGGTTCGCCAGGCACCTATTCTTGCGCTCATCGTTTTCGTGCCCGTCGTCATTTTTCTGGAACGGACGTCCCCCGATGCGCACACTTTGCTGTTTCTCCTTTCGGTCGTAGCGATCGTACCCCTGGCTGCGCTTCTGAGCCGCGCAACCGAAGCGGTCGCCGCCAAGACGGGAGATGCAGTCGGCGGCCTGCTCAATGCCACCCTCGGAAACCTGACCGAACTCGTGATCTCGCTCGCGGCTCTGCAGGCCGGGCAATATTTGCTGGTCAAAGCATCGCTGGCCGGCGCGATTGTCACCAACACGCTGTTCATGCTGGGTGGCGCATTCCTGCTCGGCGGCCTCAAGCATCACGTGCAGGAATTCAACAGGGTCAATGCGCGCTTCCAGGCTTCCCTGCTATTCCTTGCGACCATCGCCATTCTGGTCCCGTCGCTGATCAGCGAAGTGGATCAACCACCAGCGCCTGAGGTCTCCCAGACGCTGAGCTTGGGATTGGCGATCCTTCTCGTTGCCGTCTACGCGCTCGGCATGTTGTTTTCGTTGAGGACGCACCGGGAGCTTTTCGCCAGCGTCAGCCACGGAGAGGAAGACCAGAAACCCTGGCCGCTCACGCTTGGTATCGTCATGCTGGTTGTCGTTACGCTGCTGGTCGCAGTGATCAGCGAAATATTCGTCGGTTCAGTCCAGGTCGCCGCCGAACATCTCGGGCTGACGCCAGCTTTTGTTGGCTTCATCGTCGTCGCTCTGGTGGGGGCCGCCGCGGAAATGACGACCGCGTTTTCGGCAGCCCGTGCAAATCGCCTGGATCTCAGTGTCGCGGTCGCATTGGGCAGTGCCGCCCAGATTGCGCTCTTCGTCGCGCCGGTACTGGTGCTCGTCAGCTATTTCATCGGTCCGGAACCCATGACGCTCCAGTTCTGGCGCGGTGCGGTTACGATGATGATCGTCGCCACGATGGCTGCGACTCTCTTGTCGAATGGCGGGCGTGGAGCTTGGTATGCGGGTGTGATGGCGCTCGCCCTCTATGCGATCTTCGCGTTCACCTTGTTTGTCTTGCCTCCCGCAACCCCATCTTGATGCAACTGCCGCGATTGATCCTTCCAAATTCGATGCCGGCCACGGATCACGATGGCTATGGCGACTGAAATACCGCCAGCCATCTTTCGTGGCGCGCAGCCCATGCAAAGACGGCCGCAGACACTTGCATGAACTGAAAGGCAGAAGACCATGGCGATACGCACAAGCTCCCGGCCTCAATCGAAGCGAATGAGACGGCTATTCTTCGCTGCGCTGTTCCAGCAAGTTCGCATAGTGTGGCCGATCTTTTCCGGGATCCTTGTCGTCATGGTAGGATCCGGCATTGTTGCCGGACAGATCGAGAGCTGGCGAATCGGCGAAACCCTGTATTTCACCTTCGTCACCGGATTGACGATCGGCTATGGCGATGTCACGCCCAAGCACGCCATCCCGCGGATACTGGCCTTGCTGATCGGCCTTTGCGGCATTGTGCTGACCGGCCTGGTTGCGGCCGTTACCGTACAGGCGCTCGGCGCGGCGGATCGCGATCGAGCCGAACAGAATGATGGCTCGTGAGCGCGCGTAACACGGCTATGTGGCTGCGTCGCATTGTCGGCGCGTCCCTTTTATCCAGGTCCGGGACGCGGCTGTTGAAGGATCCTCAGGCGTGCCGACGGTCCAGAGACGCGCGGCTGTCTGCCTGTGACACCCGTCGAAAACCATCGTATAATGCCGGATTGTCGTCGTCACCCGCGTCTAAATGGAGTTTGAAATTGAGCACCGCCTTCGTCAAGGAAGAGAGTGCCGAAACTGCTTCGGAAACCCTACTCCCGGACCGTCCGATTTCGCCGCACCCGAACCTTGTGACGGAAGCGGGGTTGAAGGCGCTGGAATTGCAGCTGCAACAAGCGCGCGAGGCCTACGGCGCTGCGAGCACGATCGAAGACGTGAACGAGCGGCGGCGGCAGGCAGCAAATCCCCTTCGTGATCTGCGCTACTTTGGGGCCAGAGTTAGCACGGCTCAGCTTGTGCCCGACCCGGCTTCATCCGACACCGTTGCCTTTGGCAGCACGGTGACCTTCAGCCGTGACGATGGGCGCGTGCAGACCTATCGTATCGTGGGAGAGGACGAGGCGGATCCCAAGGCCGGATCGATTTCCTTCGCATCCCCGGTAGCCAGGGTTCTCATGGGCAAAGCTGTCGGCGATCTGGTCAGCGTCGGTGAACAGGAGCTGGAGATCATTGCCATCTCGTAGAGCCTCCTGCCAACCGTAAGTTGCTCCTTGCATCCTTGTGCGCGAACTGATCTCCTAAAGCCCTTCAGCAAAGTTTCCGGACACCGAAAGGTCGACGCATGTCTCTCGTTCTCTACGGACACCCCCTCGCCTCCTTTTGTCACAAGGTGCTGATCGCCCTTTACGAAAACGGCACGCCTTTCGAAGACCGCCTGGTCGATCTCGCCGACGAGAGCTCGCGGGCCGACTTCTTCCGCTTCTGGCCGGTCGGCAAGATGCCGATCCTGCGCGATGAGGCACTGGACAGCACGATCCCGGAGACGAGCATCATCATCGAATATCTCGACCGGCATTACCCCGGTCCTATCCGCCTGTTGCCGGATGATATCGATCGGGCGCTGCGCGTCCGGCTCTGGGATCGCTTCTTCGATCTCTACGTTCAGACGCCGCTGCAGAAAATCGTCGTCGATACTCTGCGGCCGGATGGCGCGAACGATCCGCACGGCGTCGAAGAGGCGCGCGGCACGCTTGCGACGGCCTACGACATGATCGAGCAGCAGCTGGGCAGCAATCAGTGGATCACCGGCGACAGCTTCACGATGGCCGATTGCGCCGCGGCACCCGCCCTCTTCTACGCCGAGACACTCGTGCCTTTCGGCGAGGACCAGCCGAAGCTTAAAGCCTATTACGAGCGCCTGCTCGAGCGGCCGTCCTTTGCACGGGTGCTGAAGGAGGCACTGCCCTACTTCAAGTTCTATCCCTACAAGAAACAGCTTCCCGAGCGCATCCGCAACGAAATGCCCTCCGAATAATGGAACCTGCGACTAGCGTCCCACAAGATGCAGGACGCGTTTTACGCTCGTCTTCAGCCAGGTGAGGTATCGCGGCTGAAGGTGCGCCTCCAGCCAGGAGATCAGCGTGAACTTGACGAGGTCAGGCGCAAAGTGCGCCCTGCCACGCGCATTCACCGCCGCAAAATAGCTGACCCGCTTCGATGACGATGTGGCCCAGCGCTCTTTATAATCGGCTTTCAGGGTGCGCATGTCGAAGCTTAGATTTCGCTCAAAGCACCAGCGCGCCATATCCTCGATAAGAAGCATACCGGGGGAAAAACGCGCGTAGGCCGGGTCGAAGGTTGTGACATGCATTTCGATCCGCCGCCGGTCGATCGTACTGATGACGGCAGCCACCGGCGTGCCGTCAAGCTTCAGCACAAACAAGCCCAGCCGGCCAACCACGTTGCGTATCGTTGCCGCCCTTTGCAGGAATTGCTGAGTCTCCTCCTTGAAGAACCACTCTCTTGACTTGTCCTTGCGCTGAAGCCAGGCGCGCTTTTGCTGCAAGATCCAGTCGATCGTTTCACTTTGGTCGCGGGCTCCGTCAGGCAGTTCGAAGCTAACCTTTCCGAGCTCGCCGAGGCGCTTGCGCGCGCTTCTGAGATTGACACGCAGTTTCTTCGGATAGCCGGCAATCAGGGCGTCAAAATTTGCTGCGGTCTGGCGATCAATCGCAAAGGCGTCGATGGGAACCGCGAATTTCAGTGCCTTTCGCGCCTCAATCGCCTTCTGGATGTTTGAACCGTCACGAAGAAAGGGCACATGCATAATGTCGATGCCCGATGTCAAAGCGCGCAGCAGAGCGGCACAGGTCTCCGGCGTGTCCTCACCCGCTGCAAACAACGGATCGCCATACTCTTCGTTCAGCCCGCAACTCACCGGATCAATCCGGAGGACTCGACCGCGCCGCCTTTGGATAAATGGCCAGACAGCAACCAGCTCGTCCGCCCGCCATACGGTCGCGACGTGCAGCTTATCTCCGGTTTCAAAAACCCGTTCTTCCCAACCGAGCCGGCACCAATCGAAACTTTGCGTAAAATGGCAATCGACCGCCCGCTGTTCCAACTCTCTCCAGGCAGGTTCCAGGGCCCTCAATGCACCTACGTCGGCAATTAGCTGGACACAGGTCCCGCTGCCTGTCTCGCCGGCGCTTACTGCGGCAGGCGCGACGAAGACATCGCGCGTCAGGCCACGCCAAAGACTGTATGATCCCCCCGACATCGACATCCCCCCGGTCTGCGTCGTCAATGTTCGCTCACACTTAATGCATATTCTAATATAGTAATAAATATACCTAAGAATCCTCCGGCGGCAATACGTTTACGCGCAGAGGAAATTCTGACGATTACAATTTGATTTGCTATTGCTTTTCTTAGGAGGCAGCGCTCGAAGCAAAAATGGAACTTAAGTCCCCCGCAAGCTCTTGCGGCCGAACGGAACCGCCCCGCTTCGGCTTTCCTGCCGCCGCGCTTTCGGCTAATCATGCCGGGAATTCACAGGAAGGATCTGGCATATGGCAAAAGTCGCGTTCATCGGTCTCGGCGTCATGGGCTTTCCCATGGCAGGTCACTTGAAGACGAAGGGCGGCCATGACGTCACCGTCTATAACCGCACCGCGGCAAAGGCTGCCGCCTGGGCGGAAAAATTCGGCGGCAAATCCGCCCCGACGCCGGCCGAAGCTGCGGCGGATGCCGATTTCGTCTTCACCTGCGTCGGCAATGACGACGACCTGCGGTCGGTGACCACCGGCAAGGGCGGCGTTCTGGAAGGCATGAAGAAGGGTGCGGTCCTGATCGACAACACCACCGCCAGCGCCGAGGTCGCCCGCGAGCTTTACGAAGCCGCCAAGGCGAAGGGCTGCGATTTCATCGACGCCCCGGTTTCCGGCGGCCAGGCGGGCGCGGAAAACGGCGCTCTGACCGTCATGTGCGGCGGCGACGAAGCCGTCTTCGAGAAAACCAGGCCGGTCATCGACGCCTATGCCCGCATGGTCGGCCTGATGGGCGCTGCCGGCGCCGGCCAGCTGACCAAGATGATCAACCAGATCTGCATCGCCGGCATCGTCCAGGGGCTCGCGGAGGGCATCCATTTCGGCAAGCGCGCCGGCCTCGACATCGAAAAGGTCGTCGACGTGATCTCCAAGGGTGCAGCCGGCTCCTGGCAGATGGAAAACCGCCACAAGACCATGAACCAGGGCAAGTACGACTTCGGCTTCGCGGTCGACTGGATGCGCAAGGATCTCGGCATCGTGCTCGCGGAAGCGCGAGGCAACGGCGCGAAGTTGCCGCTCACCGCCCTCGTCGACCAGTTCTACGGCGACGTTCAGGCCATGGGCGGCAATCGCTGGGACACGTCCTCGCTGCTCGCCCGTCTGGAAGAATGCACCATTAGGTAGCAGAAACCACAACACCGCATTATTGAGCTTACCGCCTCAGTGAGAAAGTCCGGCATTAGTTAGCAAAAACCCTTGGCTACCTGATGCCGGAAAAATCTCCGTATCGTGAGTACCGCTTAATCGGCTGCAGATTCCACATTTGAGTTGGTGGTTGGTCAGAACTGTTTACAGGCCCGTTGCCCGATTTTGGTGGCAATTGTCATACCTGCGTTACCGGCGGTTGAAGGGGGTGTTATTGCGCTCGTCTCCACATCCGCCTCAATTCCGATGGCGTGTGCCCCGTAATGCGGAGGAAGCTTTGCGTCAAGCGATCGGGATCGACGAAGCCTACATGGCGAGCGATTTCGTCGAGCGTTTGCCGGCTGTCTTCGACCAGGGGGCGAGCCGCCTCTACGCGCAGTCGTTCGATTGCCTTGGCCGGCGTCATACCGGTGGCCGCAGCGAAGGCTCGGCTGAATTGCCGTATGCTCAGGCCGCAAACTTCGGCGAGATATTCAACCGTGAGGTTTGCGGTCAAATTCTCCCGAGCGAAACGCAGCGCCTTACGAATTTTATCCGATGATCCTGGATCGAGGTCCAGCAGTGAGGAGAATTGGTACTGGCCGCCGGGCCGGCGATAGTAGACCACCAGCATACGCGCGACAGCCTGGGCAGTCTCTCTGCCGAAATCCTCCTCTATCAAAGCAAGAGTCATGTCTATGCCCGCAGTCATGCCAGCTGACGTCCATACGCCATCGTCGTGGGTAAATATCCGGTCTCCGTCAACGCGAAGCGATGGGTATTCGGCCTGCAGTCTCTGCACGTAGGCCCAGTGAGTGGTGGCGGATCGCCCGCTCAAGAGGCCACTTTCGGCGACCAGGAACGCGCCCGTGCAAATGCAAGCGGTCCGGCGTGCATAGGTCGACACATCGCGAATGGCGCTGGCGACTTCGCCCACCCATGGCCCATCCGGCGGACCCAAGGCCCCCGCGACGATAAATGTATCAGTGGATTTGCGCTCCAATCGCTCAGTTGCAACCTCCACTCCGCTGGAACTGCGCACCAACCCACCCCCAATCGAAGCTACGGTGAGCAGATAGTTCTTTCCATACAACTGGTTGGCAATCGATAAAGCCTCAATCGGGCCACTGAGGTCCAGCAACACGAACCCCGGATACACAAGTATAACGACGTGGCGGGCCATGGCCGAAATCCCGGAATCATTGTCCTTTGCAACATCAGACCGCGCCGATAGGGTTACTGTCAACCGGCAAACGAAGATATTCAATGCCTCTCCGACGCCGGGAATAGCGTGGGCGATCGATGCGGGATGCTGCATCAACGCCTCACCCTGAAACCCCTCATCGAAAAGAAGACAGGGTCCCGACCAATTGCAGGCAAGAAGTGCAAAAGCATCGTCCCGCAACGTCGCAAAAAGACCCGGGAAGTCTGACACATCGACAATAGGAGACGTCAAATGTTGCGTCGTGAAATGAAAATCATTCGGAGACTGAGCACAGCGATCCTCGCTGGCGCGGTTATTCTCGCTGGAGCCGGCGCTTCTATGGCCGAGCAGCCGGTTGTCGATTTTTTCCAGGACCCCGTCAAACCGGCACTAACCAAGGGGAACATGAAACTTGACGTCTCGAAGGCGGCGCTCGTGGTTATCGACGCGCAGAACGACTTCATGAGCCCTGAAGGGACTGCTTGGCCGGTCCTGGGCGAAGCCGTCACCGAACGCAATGTCGTTTCCCATCTTGATCAGCTCTTCGCCGCAGCAAAACGGGCAGGAATGGTCGTCGCACTATCGCCTCATCACTACTACAAGTGGGATTACACGTGGAAGGTGCAGGGACCTCTCGAAATTTTCCAACATGAGCTGGGCATATTCGATAGAAAAGGTCCCTATACACTCGAGGGTTTCGAGGGATCGGGGGCAGACTTCCTGCCGCGGTTCAAGAAATACATAGAGGATGGCAAGACTATTATCGCCTCGCCTCACAAGCTGTACGGGCCGCAGCAAAACGACCTTTCCTTCCAGCTCCGCAAACAGGGAGTCACCCAGATCGTCCTTGCCGGGATGCTCGCCAACATGTGCGTTGAATCGCATCTCCGCGAGTTCCTTGAAGAAGGATTTGAAGTCGCAGTTATTCGAGACGCCGTAGCCGCGCCCAAGTTACCTGAGGGCGACGGCAATCTGGCGGCATTGATCAACTTCCGATATATGGCAAACGGACTTTGGACGACCGATGAAGCGCTCAAGATGATTGCGCCGTAATCCAGGGCCCGGGAAATCGGATGGGAAGCCGTCAGTGGCTGATAGCCCCATCCGATTTCCCAAAGCCATACGGCCGCGACGCCCCATCAGGCCCGACGTTAAACGTGTCCCGTGGTTTTGAAGTAGTATTCCATTCAAACAAATTGGTGGTCTTTGTTACCTAATGCAGGAAAAATGATCGTGTGAAATGGCGCGTCTGCAGGCGCCCCATCCTGCTGCTACTGCTTACCTAGTCACTCCTCGCTGGACTTCGCGTTATCCAGGATCATGTAGTCGAGCGGCAACTGCGTCGAATACTTGATCTGCTCCATCGCGAAAGCGGAGGAGACGTCGCGAATCTCGATCTTGGCGATCAGCCGCTTGTAGAAGGCGTCGTAGGCGGCGATATCCGGCACCACGACCCGGAGCAGGTAGTCGACATCGCCACTCATACGGTAGAACTCGACCACTTCCGGGAAGTCCACGACCACTTCGGAAAAGCGTCTCAGCCACTCGATCGAATGCGTCGCCGTGCGGATCGAGACGAAAACCGTGACCTTCGTGTTGACCTTCTCCGGGTCGAGAATGGCGACGCGGCGCTTGATCACGCCGTCTTCTTCCATCTTCTGGATACGGCGCCAGCATGGCGTGGTCGAAAGCCCTACCTTCTTGGCGAGATCAGCGACAGCCAATGTCGAATCTTCTTGCAGCAGACGCAGTATCTTACGGTCGAGACGGTCCATACGCGAAAAGCCCTTTCGAATTATTTTCTCTGTATAACCCGATTCCGGCATGCGAAAAGAATTTTGTTTCAGGAAATGAGCAACTTTACGCGATTGCGCAACACCGGAAGTAGCTCGTCTTCAAACCATGGATTGCGCTTCAGCCAGCCGCTGTTGCGCCAGCTCGGATGCGGCAGCGGCAGGGCCGCCGGGCTGCGGTTCGAAAACAGCGCCTCGCGCCACGCCTTCACCGTCTCGGTCATGTTCTGCTTGCGAGCGCTGCCCATATGCCATGCCTGGGCATATTGCCCGATGGTCAGCACCAGTTCGATCTGCGGCATCTGATCGATGACCCTCTGCCGCCAAAGGCTCGCGCATTCCCGCCGCGGCGGCAGGTCGCTTCCCTTGGCGTCGTAGCCCGGAAAACAGAACCCCATCGGCACGATCGCGAACCGGCCGGGATCATAGAATGTCTCCCGGTCCACCTGCAGCCAGTCGCGCAGCCGGTCGCCCGAGGCATCGTTGAAGGGAATGCCGCTCTCGTGCACCCTGAGCCCTGGTGCCTGCCCGGCAATCAGGATGCGCGCAGTGGACGACATCACCACGACCGGCCGCGGCTCGTGCGGCAGCCGATCGCCTGCTCGCAGCGGCGTATCACGGCAGATGCGGCAGCGGGCAATCTCGCCCTGCAATCTTGCGATCTCCGTTTCGGCCATCATCTCGCTTGTCATTCCCATCCCGTCACCTGTCCGATGAAGCGTCTTGCAGCGTCAAAGCCTGATTGCTCGCGTTCGTGAAGGCGGACATCCCGCGGCCGCTCGAATGTCCCCGACCAGAGACCTGCCCTTTGTGACCGCGCCCGCGCTTCCTCCTGCTCGTAGCTGCCATATGACACGGCCATGCCTCTGACAACCATCTCTCCATTGATATCAAGACCGCCGCTGCGACACACTACGAGCAGCCGGTCATACTGGTCGCGCTCGCTGCCGCCGCATTGCGTGTCGCGCGAGGCGACCAGCCCCTGCAACGTCTCTCTCGCCTGCCGCCCGCAAGCCCAGTTCATGCCATCTCGCTCGCAGCTCTGGCTAAGTTCCGGCGCGTCGATGCCCTTCAGCCGCATGCGCTCGGTACCGATCGTCAGGCTGTCGCCGTCGGCCGCATGAAACTGCCCGGCATGCACCGTGTCCGGTTTGTCGTTGAGCTTCGCGGCAATCAGCCCGATCAGGGCGAGCATCGCGAAAGCCGTCACGCCGTCGCGTATCGTTCTGAAACCACGCGCCACGCTTTCGCCCCCTTCAAAAACAAATCCTTGGCAAAAATGGCAAACAACTCATTAAGAATTGCCGGTTAAGCTGGAACGATCCAGGGATCAAGTATCATAGTGCACATGAGTACCGGCGTAAGCACATCGACCGATAAGATTATCGTCGACAAATCACGCAGTCACCGTAACAAACCTGTCTCCAGGGCTGTGCGGCAGACGCGTGAGCGGCTGCAATCCGGCCATTCCTCCGCAGCTGCCTTCGATCGCGACGTGCTCAGAATGTATATGAGCGCCTTCATCCAGGGCGCGACCATCATGCCGCTCTTCGTCATCATCATTGCCGCGCTCGGCCTCTACTACACCGGCAACACGCAAATTTTCCCTTGGACCCTGCTGACGCTGACGACCTACGCGGCAAACGTCTATCTCGTCCGCCGCGCCCGCAAGAAAGAGATAGTCCCTGAGGCGACGCGCAAATGGCGCCGTATTCTGCTTCTCGGGCAGCTGACGATCGGCTGCTGCTGGGCCATCTTTGCGATGCAAGACTGCGGCGCCTGCGATCCTTCCGGCTTCATCCTCTATAAGGGCGCGACGCTGCTGATCGCGCTTTCCGTTACGGCAATGGCGAATTTCATGCTGACGCCTGCCGTCCTCGTTGCCTTCGCGCCCGCCGTCGTCGCCCTCGCCGCAAAGGCCGGCATCTCGCGCGACCTGCTTGAGGTGAGCCTCACGGCCGTCTTCACCACGACGGTGGTCTTCTTCAACTACATCAGCGACCGGCTCTTCCAGTCGAACCTGAAGATCCTCTCCTTCCAGTCGGAGAAGGACGACCTGATCGCCGAGCTCGAAGTCGCCAAATCCATGTCCGACGAAGCGCGCCGCCGCGCCGAAGAGGCAAACCTTGCCAAGTCGCGCTTCCTTGCCTCCATGTCGCATGAGCTGCGCACGCCGCTCAACGCCATTCTCGGCTTTTCCGAGGTCATGTCCGCCGAGGTCATGGGCCCGCTCAGTAACCCGACCTACAAGGAATATACGGACGACATCCACCGCTCAGGCCAGCATCTCTTGAATCTAATCAACGAGATTCTCGACCTCTCCCGCATCGAAGCCGGAAAATACGAACTCACCGAAGAGGCGATCTCGCTTCTTCATATCGTCGAAGACTGCATCGGCATGGTGCAGCTGCGCGCCGGCAGCAAGAACATTTCCATTACCCAGCAATTCGAACCCGAGCTTCCGGCGCTGTGGGCCGACGAGAAGTCATTGCGTCAGGTCGTGCTCAACCTCCTTTCCAACGCGGTGAAATTCACGCCCAAGAGCGGTGAAATCCATGTCAAGGTCGGCTGGACGGCCGGCGGCGGTCAGTACATCTCCATCAAGGACAATGGCCCGGGCATCCCCGAGGATGAAATCCCCGTCGTTCTCTCCGCTTTCGGCCAGGGCTCGATTGCCATCAAGAGCGCCGAACAGGGGACCGGCCTCGGCCTGCCGATCGTCCAGGCGATCCTTGCCAAGCATGACGGCCAGTTCGTGTTGAAATCGAAGCTGCGCGAAGGCACCGAGGCGATCGCCATCCTGCCTGCCAAGCGCGTGCTGCAGAGCCTGCCCGCCGTCGAGGAAGCGCAAGCCGTCTCCCGCAAGCGGAAGAGCTTCGCCTAGGGTCCGGACC
>NZ_JBNDHT010000169.1:0-13017 GCF_056755115.1 Rhizobium sp. SVR5-2C
CTCTATGGTGTTGGCACTCATGGTCTCTGGGATCGCAATGACGCCACCGCCGGTTTTCAGCGGCCAGTCGATGATCTTGCGCGTAGATTGGGAGCGCTGCCGAAGACAATCGTGCCACGCCAGATCAGCGGGCGAGCTAGGTATGCCGCGCCGGCCGATGTAAGCGGGCGATGCCACCAGCTTGGAGCGAAACCTTCCCAAGCTCTTGCGCATCAGGCGGCTGTCATTTGCAACTCCCGTCCTGATCACCACGTCGAATCCCTCCTCAATCACGTCGACCAGGCGGTCGGTGAAGTCGAGGTCGAGTGTGACGGCCGGATATGCCGTCATGAAGTCAGCAATAACCGGCATCAGGAGCATGCCCACCATCGGTAAACTAACCCGCAACCTGCCGTTCGGCGCGGCCACCGTCTGGGTCAGCTCCATCTCCGCCGCTTCGATTTCCTCAAAGATCCGATGGCAACGATCGAGAAACAGCCGCCCTTCTTCTGTCAGAGTCATATTGCGCGTGTTGCGATGAAAGAGCCGCACCCCCAAGCGTTGTTCGAGGCGCGCGACTGCCTTGCCTACGGCAGACGCCGACAGCCCTGCCTGCCGGCCGGCGGCAACGAAACTGCCAGTTTCCGCGGCGTGTACAAACAAGCTCATGGTGCCGAGATGTTCCATTTGGCTGGTATAACGGAATTTGGTTCCGCAGTCACCGGAATGCCGGGCTGTTTTTCTTGATTAGTTGCTTCGCTATTTCTTGGTTGGTCGCGCAAGCGGGCCGGAAACGATGGAAAGAAATAGCGATGAGATACGGAAAGATTCGAGTGGACGATTTTGAGAACGGCGGCATCTCGAGCAGCAGGCTTGAGCCCGGCCACGAAGCCGGCCGGCGAGTGCCGCATTCCACAAGCTTTTTGACGATCGTCAGCTGCGACTACACCGAACGCCTGACGGGAGGGGCACGACTATGACCGCCCAAGCGACCACAGCCGCTGAGGGGGCTCGCTCCGGCCTGCCACTTCTGGGCCTTCTGGCGCTCGCCACAACGAGCTTTCTGGTAACCCTCACCGAGGCTCTGCCAGCCGGTCTTTTGCCCCAGATGGGCTCCGACCTGGGCGTCAGCGAATCTTGGGCGGGACAACTCATTTCAGTCTACGCCATCGGCTCCCTTCTGGCGGCTATCCCGCTGACGGCGGCGACGCGCAGCTGGCGGAGACGATCGCTTCTCATCATGACGATTGTTGGCTTCGCAATTGCCAATTCTGTCACAGCCCTTTTTAGCAACTTTGCCGTCATTCTGGTTGCTCGCTTCCTGGGAGGCGTTTCCGCAGGGCTGCTTTGGGCCCTGATGACGCCCTATGCCGTGCGCATGGCGCCGGCACACCTGACCGGGCGGGCTATGGCTATTGCACTTGCCGGGATTCCGGTGGCTCTGTCGATCGGCATTCCGGCCGGCACCTTCATCGGAATTGCGTTAGGCTGGCGCGTCGCGTTTGGTCTCATGACGCTTATCGCCGTTCTGCTCATAGGCTGGGTGCTCGTGAAGGTGCCTGATTTTGCCGGAGAACAAAAAGGCGGGCAGCAGCTTTCGCTGTGGAAGGTCATCCTGATGCCAGGCATCCTGCCTGTGCTTGTGACCATCCTGGCCTATGTGCTGGCGCAGAACATTCTCTACACCTATATCGCGCCGCTTCTGGATACCGTCGGAGCGAGCGGTCAGACCGATCGCGTTCTGCTGACCTTCGGCATCGTTTCACTGGCTGGCATCGCGATCGTCGGCGCGACCATTGACCGGGCACTCAGATTGCTCACCGTGGTTGACGTCGGCCTCTTCATTGCTGCCGCGCTGCTGCTGACGATCGGTGCCGTCTCCCCTCTGGTTGTTTATGGGGCGGCTGCCATCTGGGGCCTTGCCTTTGGCGGAGCAAGCACGATTTTCCAGACCGCTCTAATCCGCGCGGCGGGTCCGGCTGCCGACACGGCGGCAGCTATCATCGTGACAGTCTGGAACATCGCCATTGCCGCAGGTGCATTCGGCGGCGGGCTGGTCTTGCAGAACCTTGGCGCTTCGGCATTGCCGTGGTCGCTGCTTTTCCTTCTGATCCCCGCTCTCGTTATCGCCCTATTGAACAGGGCCTTCCACAGCACCGGAACGACATCCGCGGGGGTGCGCGCGCACTAACGTGAGCACCAAGGTTCGGCCTTTTGAACCTTGGTCGCTTCTTGCAATAGTGGGTCTCCCCGATTGGCGGCTCAGCGTCATCCAGGTCTGCTTTGGGCCGCAAGCCGCCGTTTGGTGGTATTCGCCATACAATTCGGCAGTGCTGCGTCGAGTTCCCATGAAAGGATTGGTGCCGCAAGCGTCGCGCGCGTGCCCAAGGACTGGCTCATCTATCGATAGTCAGACTGCGGCGGGTGCCAACCGGCCGGTCCGCGTCTTCAACGTCGTCATTGAGCAGGGCGAGGCACCCCCAACCCAGCAGGCGTTTCTCATGGCACCCCCGTCACGGCGCTAGGTCGCCTTTGCTAGCTCCCGGTCGATTGCCGAGACGAGGCGGCTGTCATCCGCCGTCACGTCGGGGGCGAAGCGGGCAACGATCCTGCCGTCGCGGCCGATCAGGAATTTCTCGAAATTCCAGAGGATTTCGCCGTTATCGGGAAAATCCATGCCATAGTCTTTCAGTCGCTCGCGCATTGGCCCTTCGCCTGTGGTTTCCATGCCTGATGTCGTCAGGGCCTTGTAGAGCGGATGCTTGTCCGGCCCCTTGACGACAACCTTGGAAAACATCGGAAAATCGACGCCGTAGGTGCTGGTGCAGAATTCCAGGATTTCCGCGTCGGTGCCCGGCTCCTGGCCTTTAAAGTCGTTCGCCGGGAAGCCGGCGATGACGAAGCCTCTCTCGCGCTTATCGGCATAGAGCTTTTCCAGCCCTTCATACTGCACCGTCAGCCCGCATTTGGAGGCGACGTTGACGATGAGTAGCACGTGTCCGCGAAAGTCGTTGAGCGTCGTCTCGCGCCCCTGAACGGTCTTGACCGGAATGTCGAGAAGGTCGGTCATCACTATCTCCAGTTAATATTGCATATAGTTGAAATCACGTTCCGCAGAACGTCTGCAGCACCCGCTCGTCCGGCTGCGGCGGTTCCATGTAGGCCGCAAACGCCGGCTGGTCGTCATAGGGCTTGGCGAGCACGGTCAGCAGCGCCTCGAACAGCGAAAAATCGCCATCCTCGGTCGCGGCAAGGATCGCCTGCTCGACGCGGTGATTGCGGGGAATGAAGGCCGGGTTGACCTTGCGCATCTGATCCGTGCGTTCTGCCGGCGATTGCGGATCGCGCGACAGCCGCTCGCGCCAGCGCGCCAGCCATTCGCCGCAAGCCTCGGGCTCGCGGAAGCTCGCGGTAAAGGCCGCTTCCGCCGCATCGTCGCCGGCAAGCGCGGAGAGGCGCCGGAAGGTCAGCGTGAAATCCGCCTGTCCCGCCTGCATCAGCGCCAGCAGCGATTGGGTCAGCTCCAGATCGCCGTCCTCTTCGGAAACGACGCCGATCTTGCGGCGCATGCCGGAAAGCCAATGCGCCTGGAAGCGCTCGCCATAGAGCTTGATGACCTCGTTCGCGAGTTCGAGGGCTTTCTCCTGGTCCGCATCGAAAAGCGGCAGCAGGGTCTCGCCGAGGCGTGCAAGGTTCCACTGTCCGATGCCCGGCTGGTTTGCATAGGCGTATCGGCCCTGGTGGTCGATCGAGGAGAACACGGTTGCCGGATCATAGGAATCCATGAAGGCACAGGGGCCGAAATCGATGGTCTCGCCTGATATCGTCATGTTGTCGGTATTCATCACGCCATGGATGAAGCCGACATGCAGCCAGCGGGCTATCAGTGCCGCCTGCCGTTCGCAGATCTCCCGGTAAAGCGCCAGATAGGGGTTCTCGGCATCCTTCAACTCCGGATAATGCCGCTCGATCACATAGTCGGCCAGCGCCTTGATGCCTTCGGCATCGCCGCGGGCGGCGAAGAACTGGAAGGTGCCGACCCGGATATGGCTTGCCGCAACGCGCGTGAAGACGGCACCCGGCAGCACTTCCTCGCGATAGACCGGCTGTCCGGTCTTCACTGCCGCCAGCGCCCGGGTCGCCGGAACACCGAGCGCATACATCGCCTCGCTGACGATATATTCGCGAAGCACCGGCCCGAGCGCGGCGCGCCCGTCGCCGCGCCGTGAAAACGGCGTTTGCCCGGCGCCCTTCAACTGGATGTCCCGCCGCTTGCCGTTCCGGTCGATCACCTCGCCGAGCAGGATCGCGCGTCCGTCGCCCAAAAGCGGCACGAACCCCCCGAACTGGTGCCCGGCATAGGCCATCGCCAGCGGGTCGGCGCCATCAGGCAGAAGATTGCCGGAAAAGATCGCCGCGCCGTCGCGCTTCAGTAGTTCGACGTCGAGCCGAAGCTCGGCGGCGAGTTCTTCGTTCAGCTTGATCAGCCGGGGTTCGGCTGCCTGCGACGGCGCCTGCCGCACAAAGAAATTCGGCGGCAACCGCGCATAGCTGTTGTCGAATGGAAAGGCGCCAGCCGGCGCGTCTTTTTGAAGAGCAGAGGTCATGGCTAATAGGTAGGGTCGCATGGCAGGCCACGCAAGCCGCCTTTACCCGCAAACCATCCCTTCACGAAGGGCAATGGAATGCAAGGAATGGTGATTTCCATTTACCACCCGTCAAAGCAGATATGCCATAAAAGACATCGCGCTGCCATGATTGCAGGCGTATAGCAAATCATCCCTCCTTGGCATCATTGCCATGTCATCCCCCGCGGTCCTGTCGCCTCGTGTGCTCCGCCGCGCCATTGCGAGTGATCCCTGACGATGTCGGATCAGATTTACCAGGCGCCGATGGTTCGGCGCGCAACACCCAATTTCCGGGTGATCGCGATGATTGTCGCGTGCGCCATGCTGATGGAAAACGTCGATGCTACCGTGCTGGCGACCGCGCTGCCGACAATGGCGCGCGATTTCGGCGTCAGCGCACCCGCCATGTCGATCGCGCTGACCTCCTACCTGCTGAGTCTGGCGATCTTCATTCCCGCCAGCGGCCGCATGGCGGACAGTTTCGGTTCCCGCACCGTCTTCCGCTCCGCCATCGCCGTCTTCGTGATCGGCTCCATCTTCTGCGCCTTCGCGCCCACGCTCTCGTTCCTCGTGCTGGCCCGCTTGCTGCAGGGCATCGGCGGCGCCATGATGATGCCCGTCGGCCGCCTGGTGCTGATGCGCAGTGTCGCCCGCAAGGACATGGTCAGCGCCATGTCCTGGCTGCTGGTGCCGGCGCTGATCGGCCCCATCGTCGGCCCGCCGCTCGGCGGCTTCATCGTCACCTATCTCGACTGGCGCTGGATCTTCTATATCAACGTGCCGATCGGCATCATCGGCATGATCTTTGTCTCGATCTATATCGACGAGCTGAAGGGCAAGGCCACCGGTCCCTTCGATACGATCGGCTTCATCCTCTCGGGCATTTCGCTCGGCTCGATGCTCTTCGGCTTCGAACTGTCGAGCCATGACGGGGAGGGATCGTTTTCGATCTTCCTGATCGCCGTTGGCCTGCTCTTCGGCATTGCCTATCTGCGCCACGCCCGCAACCATCCGGCGCCGATCATGGATTTCTCGCTGATGAAGGTGCCGAGCTTCGGCACCTCGGTTATCGCCGGTTCGCTGACGCGCATCACCCAGGGCGCCCAGCCCTTCCTGCTGCCGCTGCTCTTCCAGATCGGCTTCGGCCTTTCGGCCGCGGCGGCCGGCCAGATCATCATCTCGACCGCGCTCGGCGCGCTTTTCATGAAGCCGCTCGCCAAGGCCGTCTTCCGCCGACTCGGTTTCCGTCGCAGTCTTGTGCTCAATGGCATCATCGGTACGATCGGCTACGGCCTCTGTGCCGCCTTTCGGCCGGACTGGTCGATGCCGCTGATCTTCATCATCCTTGTGCTCAGCGCCTTCTTCATGTCGTTTCAATTCACGGCCTACAACACGATCGCCTATGACGAGATCGGCCCAGAGCGCATGAGCTCCGCCACCAGCTTCTACACCACCTTCCAGCAGCTCATGCTGTCGCTCGGTATCTGCCTCGGGGCGCTGGCCCTGCACGGCTCGATGACGGTCAATGGCAATCTCGTGCCGCAGCTTGGTGATTTCTCCGCAGCCTTCATCGGCGTCGCGATCATCTCGCTCACCGCGACCTTCTGGAATCTGCGATTCTCACCCACGGCAGGGGCTGAGATCAGCGGGCACGCGGCCAAAGCCGGCTCCGGAGCCGGACACTAGGCGCCATCCGGGCAAAGGCCCTGATCCGGGCGCAGCTGGCGCGTATCGGCCGGCAGATCGCTGACATGGGCATGGTGCCCGTTCGGGCCGATGCCGATGTCCCGCATCAGATGGCCGTCGAGGCCCTCGAAAGGCATCAGCCCGGCATCGAACAGCTCGAAGGCGTCATGTTTCTGCTTGCGGTTGAACGCATAGCGAACTGCTTCATAAAACAAGTGGCTCGGCCGCCAATTTTCCATCGTCTTCATTGACATACCTCAGGCGGTTGCAGCCTGCGGCGGCAGGCATGCTTCGCAAATTGCTGCGACGTGCCGGTGATCGGTGCCGCAGCACCCGCCGAGCACGCGTATATGCGGCATGCGGGCAAGCAGCCTGCGGTAACGATTCCCGAGATCGATCGGATCACCGGCGTCCAGTGTTTCACTCTCGTCAAGCTCGGCATGGCTCATCGCCGAGGCATTGGCGCGAATGCCCCAGATGCGCTTCACCCAGCTGCTGCGATGATCGAGCGCCGTCTCGAAATGCTTCGGGTGCGCGCAGTTGATCATGTAGTAGGCCGGAGCGCCGCCGGTTGCCGAATCCGTCGTTTCGATCGCATCCTGAATACTGCGCCCGGTCACGAGCCTGCCGTCGGTTTCCACCGTAAAGGCGATCGCAGACGGGATTCCGTGCGCCTTAGCGGCGCGGGCGACACCGATCGCCTCATTGATATTGTTCAGCGTGACGGCCGACACCATGTCCGCTTCCGTTCCGGCGAAGGTCGCGATCTGCTCGGCATGGTAATCCTCGGCCTCGGAAGCGTCCATCGAGCCCGCCTTGTAGCCGTCGCCGCGCGGGCCGATCGCACCACTGATGACGATCGGCCTCTGCGGCCCCTCAAATTCGGCTCGAAGTTCGGCAACCAGGTCGACTGCCGTCTCGTTTGCGGCGCGCAGCGCCTCGGGAGAATAGCCGAGCTTGTTGCCCCAGTCGGCACTGGCCCGCCAGGTCGCCGTATCGAGTACGAAGCCGGTGCCGCGCTGCCGGGCGATATCGAGATAGGGTCTATAGTAATGCTTGAGCTTCCGCCGCCCGTCGGGCGATGCGAGAAGGACGAAGGAGGCGAAATGCGGAAGCTCGATGCCCTCATGGAAGATCAGCGACGTTTCCATGCCGCCGTCGGTGATGAATGTTTGCCCCGTTAACTGCGGCAGCCTGTTTCTGTATTTGCTCATCTCAGCGTCCCGTCCCTCATTCGTCCCGTAGGATCATCCAGACGATCAAATTTCTCTCGCTATAGCCTGCCAATCTAGCCCACTTGCGGTATACTGAAGGCGGTTTCCGGGTTAGCGGCGGAAATCAATGGGTTAATGAACGGGACGGCATGGGTCTTGCGTAGCGTCACGGCGAAAACTGTACCGACGGTGCAGGAGGGCGCATGCGCAAGGGCGAGGAAACAAGAACCCGTATTCTCGACGTCGCCGAAGCGGCGGTGCTTCAGAAGGGATTCGGCGGCACCTCCATCGAGGAGCTGATTGCCGAGACCGGCATCACCAAGAGCGGCTTCTTCTATCATTTCAGGGACAAGAACGAGCTCGCAAAGGCGCTGCTCAATCGCTACATCGAAAACGACGAGCGTATCTACGACGAGATCTTCAGCCGGGCTCGCGAGCTGATGGACGATCCGCTGCAGTCCTTCCTTCTCGGCCTCAAGCTCTTGTCCGAACTGCTTTCAGACCTGCCGAACGGCCATCCGGGCTGCCTCGTCGCAACCGTCTGCTATTACGAACGCCTCTTCGATCGCGAGATACAGGAAGCCAACAAAAACGCAGTGCTCGCATGGCGCCGGCGTTTCGGCGGCATGTTCGAGGAAATCATGGCCGTCTACACGCCGCGCGAACCGCTCGATGTCGACCAGCTGGCCGACATGGTCTCGACGGTCATTGAAGGCGGCATCGTCCTGTCCAGGGCGCTGAAGGAACCGAACAGCCTCTCCGAGCAGATCTTGGTGCTGAGGACCTTCGTCAAGCTGCTCTTCCAGCCCCGCGCGTCCGACCTCAACGGCGTCCGGCACTGAGGCCCAAGCCGCGTGAGGGATCAGCCGCTATCCTCCATCGCTGCGGCCATTTCGGCGAGCTTGCGAACGGTGTTGAGGTTGCGGGAGGTGCCGGGCTTCAGCGCGGGAAGCTTCAGCTTGGACTTTCCCGAGCCGATTGGATAGTGCACATAGATCTCGCGCCCGGCGATCCTTGCCTCCTCGCCATCCGGTGCCACCATTTTCTCAAGCGCATCTTTCGGCGCCGCTTCCGGCAGGAAGTTCACCAGCAGGAAATTCGGCTTGGCATCCGGGAAGGGCGACCCGTCGACGATCTTCTGCAGTTCCCTGCTGCTTCGGATCATCACGCCCGGCTTCTTGCCGAGCTTTTCGCCAAGCGCCTCGTCGAGCCTTTCGCCGGCTGCCTTTTCACTGTCATCCGAGCGGAAGACGACGTTACCGCTCTGGATGTAGGTCCTGATATCGGTGTAGCCCAATCCTTCGCAGATCGCTTTCAGCTCCGCCATCGGCAGGGCGCCGGTCCCGCCGACATTGATGGCACGAAGCAGGGCGACATAGACGGGCATTTCTTCCTCCAAGAATGGTCGCAGGCCCGCCTCTGCCCTGCCGGCATCTCCCCCACAGGCGGGGAGATTGGCTGGGCGCAAGGGCTTCCCCAAACAACTAATGCTTCAGCACGGCATATCGACAATGAGGCGAGAAGCCAAAGCCACTTGTGATCTCCCTCCTTGTGGGGGAGATGTCCGGCAGGACAGAGGGGGCCCCACGGCACGCCCCATCCAAATCTTACATCTTCCCCGCCACCTTGATTGCAAACGCATATTCGAAGGCGATTTCCTCCAGCCGCTGGAAGCGTCCCGAGGCGCCGCCGTGTCCGGCATCCATGTTGGTCTTGAGCAGGATCGGTGCTGCGCCCGTCGTCTTGTCGCGGACCTTGGCGACCCACTTCGCCGGCTCCCAATAGGTGACGCGCGGATCGGTCAGCCCGCCGAGCGCCAGGATCGGCGGATAGGCTTTCTTGCCGACATTGTCGTAGGGCGAGTAGCCGGCGATGTGATGGTAGCCGTCCTTGCTGTCGATCGGGTTGCCCCATTCCGGCCATTCCGGCGGCGTCAGCGGCAGCGTGTCGTCAAGCATGGTGTTCAAGACGTCGACGAAGGGCACGGCGGCGATGATGCCGGCGAACTTCTCCGGCGCCATGTTGGCGATTGCCCCCATCAGCATGCCGCCCGCCGATCCGCCCTCGGCGATGATACCAGTGTAGGACGTGAACTTCTGTTGATTCAGATAGTCGGCGGCGGCGACGAAGTCCTTGAACGTGTTGGTCTTCTTGCCCATCTTGCCGTCTTCGTACCACTGGAAGCCCTTGTCCTTGCCGCCGCGGATATGGGCGATGGCATAGACGAAGCCGCGATCGACAAGCGACAGGCAATTGGTATTGAACCCCGCCGGAATGGTGATGCCGTAGGCGCCGTAGCCGTAGAGCAGGCAGGGAGCTGAGCCGTCGAGCGGCGTATCCTTGCGATAGAGCAGGGTGACCGGCACCTCGACGCCGTCCCATGCCGGCGCGAAGACGCGGCGTGTCACATAGTCTTCCGGATTATGGCCGGAAGGCACTTCCTGCGTCTTCAAGAGCGTGCGCTTGCGCGTCACCATGTTGTAGTCGTAGAGCTGGTTCGGCGTCGTCATCGACGAATAGGAGAAGCGGATGGTGTCTGTGTCGTATTCCGCAGCACCCGAAAGTCCCAGCGAATAGGCCTCTTCGGCAAAGGCGATCGCATGTTCCTCGCCGGTCTTCCGGTCGCGGATCATGATTTGCGGCAGGCCGTCCTTGCGTTCCAGCCAGATGAGATGGCGCGCATAGGCCATCTGGGAGAGGATCAGGGTGCCGGGCTTGTGCGGCACCACCTCGCGCCAGTTCTCCTTGCCCGGATTTTCAACGGGCGCTTCCATGATCTTGAAATCCTTGGCGCCGCCGTCATTGGTGAGGATGTAGAAGACATCGCCGCCCTCGGTCATCTCGTATTCAATGCCGGTCTGGCGCTTCGCCACCACCTTGGGCTCGGCCATCAGATCCTTGGTCGACAGCAGCCGGTATTCGCTCGTCTCGTGGTCGTGGATGTCGATGTAGATGAAATCGTCGAGCAGCGAGCCGCCGACGCCCATGAAGAATCCGGCGTCCTTTTCCTCGTAGACCAGCCGGTCTTCGGATTGCGGCTGGCCGAGGATGTGGTGGAAGACCTTGGAGGGCCGGTGGTTTTCGTCCAGCGCCGAATAGAAGAAGCTCTTGCCGTCGGGCGCCCAGACGCCGCCGCCGCCGGTGTTCTCGATCCGGTCGGGCAGGTCCTCGCCGGTTGCGAGGTCGCGCACCTTCAGCGTGAAGAATTCCGAACCCTTGTCGTCATAGCCCCAGATGCCGCGGCTGTGGTCGGTCGAATGGTCGAGGCCCGCGAGCCTGAAATAGGCCTTTCCGCCTGCTTCCTTGTCACCGTCGAGGAGAACAGAGCGGATCGTCTCGTCCTTGGCGTTGGCTTCGCGCGGGATGCGGAAATAACGCGGCTGCTCGCCGCCGGTCACGAAAAACGTGCCGTAGGCATAAGCACCGTCCTTCATGGGAACCGAGCTGTCGTCTTCCTTGATGCGGCCGCGCATTTCGGCAAAGAGCGTCTTCTGCAGCGCCTTGGTGTCTTCCATCGCCGCGTTCATGTAGGCGTTTTCCGCTTCCAGATGCTTGCGGATCTCGGGATCGAGGATCGATGGATCCTTGAACATCGCCTGCCAGTTATCGGCGCGCAGCCAGGCATAATCGTCCGTCCGGGTGATGCCATGGCGGGTGTCGGTGACGGGCTTTTTCGGGGCTGCGGGCGGGGTGGGCAGGTTCTTGAAAACGGACAAGCAAAGGCTCCGGATCGGAATTGCGGGGTGCGCAAGAGATAATGGTGCGGACAGGCCAGATCAAGCGCCGTGCAAGCCATCGGGGATAAGCTCGGCGGGAATCGAAGACTTCCTCACGTTGCCATGATGTCACCACATTGTTTAAGAATGTCCGCTACCGTCGCGCGGAATTTACGCTTCGTTTTGGCTCGGGGGTACCAGTCAAGCGGGTTCCCGCATGAGCATACAGAGGAATTCCTTAATGCCGAAACGCCTGGTCCTGTCCATGGCTCTCCTGAGCCTTGCCTCCGCCGCCTTCGCAGTTGACCCTGCCATCAAGAAGCAGCTTGAAAAGCTCGATCCTGCCACTCGCCTCGAACAGAGCTGCGACACCGAGGCGATGAGCCGCATCAACAAGGACAAGACCGGCTTCAGCCCGGACAAGGTCATCGCCTACACCTTCAAGGACCCGGTCCTGACAGAAGACCGCCTCGAAGCCCCCGGCGCCGTCTTCCGCAGCAAGGGCGACTGGTATCATCTCTCCTACTCCTGCATCACCGGCCCGAAGCACATTAACGTCCGCGAGTTGCAGTACGAGATCGGCAAGAAGGTGCCGAAGGATAAGTGGACGAAGTACTATTTGTACGATTGAGATGCGGCTGCGCGGCTGGGCAACTTGATATTCGCGCGATTCGTTTTGTGGTAGTTTTTCTGAAGCATCCAAGGGCTCCCCAAGGTGCGTTCATACGCCCAGCGGCGATCCCGTGGCCGTTCCGTAGATTTTACGAGTTCATCTTGCCTGCATCTCCGTTGTCTACCTAATTCGGCCCGTATCTCGAAAGAGGGGAACTGTGATGGACAGGAGAACCTTTTTACTTGCTTCCGTTTGGGTCGCCACAATGCCGGGGCTGGCGATGGCGAACGAAGATCCCAGAATTGAAGACTGGCGCGTTTTCGAGCGGCTGGGCGACCTCTTTCGAAAAATTGCAAGATCATCTGGCGATGCGATCGCCGACGGGATCCCCAAGGAGAGGTTTTCCAAACATCTTGAAAGGATGGGGAGAACCATGGTCGCGCTCAAACGAGCGACAAAGATGGGATACGTCGATGTAACCGAGCCGTGCGACGACACAAAGATGCCGAACAGGCATCGTGTCTACGCCCATGGGCTCGATGAGCTGCAGTATCTGTGTAATTTTCTAGAGGCGATCGCTGCCCAGACGGAGGTGCTTGCCAGCTATCTGAGGTCACCGGATTTGACCGGCGAGGCCAGGAAAGTGGCGGACGAACTTTACGGTCTGGTCGACAAGCGAAAAGCTGCGATTTATCGAGTGGGCGGTTTCTGCTCGATGACTGGCCCGGAAAGATCCAGGTTTGCCATGGAAATGCAGCAAAGCGGTGGTTTCGAGGAAGGCGCAGGGGGAGCGCTTGAAAGCCTCATGATCGAGTTCGAATAGCTTCTTCCAACACTTTTGCACTAATAGCGCAGGAATCCTGTGACGGGCGGGCCAGGGAGAGGTGGCGGCATCAGGCCGCATGGCTCCCTCCAGCGACAAGGCATAAAGCTTTTTTATCGAGATATTAGAAACTGACTTTCCATGATCCGCATCCTCCTCGTGCCCTTGCTGCTTGCAATCTCCGTCTCGGCCGCCTTCGCGGCCGCTGTCGCTCCCGTCGCGATGCCTGTGGCACCTCCCGCCTCGCCGAAGATCGCGGTGCCGAAGCTGGTCGAGCCGCATCTGCATATCGTGCGCTCCGGTGCGTCGAGCCATCCGCGCATCGCGCTCACCTTCGACGCCTGCATGGGCAAGGCAG